>CAKQTN010000006.1:0-33880 GCA_934276625.1 uncultured Haemophilus sp. | reverse complement strand
AAAATCACTTTAAGTGGCACGCCATGACAAGCGGTTAATACAGCTTGAATATCGTCTTTTACGGCATCCCATTTATTTGATTTAATCAAGCCAACATTAATTACCATATCGATTTCACCCGCCCCAGCTTTGATCGCTTCTTGGGTTTCAAAAGCTTTGACAGAGGATAAGTCGGCACCAAGTGGGAAACCAACAACCGTACAAATTTTGACGTTTGAGCCAGCGAGTTTTTCTTTGGCTAAAGGGATATAGCCTGAATTAATACAGACTGAATAAAAACCGTATTGAATGGCTTCATCACAGAGTTTAAGAATATCCTGTTCTGTTTTTTCAGCAGTCAGGGCCGTGTGATCAATATATTGTGCTAATTGTTTACTATCCATATTTTTTCTCCTTATTAAATGATGTGGTTATCATAGCAAAATATCTGTAATTTTGACCGCACTTTTCTGATCGATTACAATCCATTTATCCTAGATCATGAAATTTTATTGTGAAACTTAAAACCTTATTAAAAAATGTGATTTCGATCCTGCTAACATTGATTATCGTAAGCAGTATTCTCGATTTTATTCGTAAACCTAATATTCCGCCTGAAATCAATGCGACGGCACTTTATGATTTACAGGGGAATGCCTTCTTTTTACCCCAATTAGATCAAGCTAAGCCGACGATCATTTATTTCTGGGGAAGTTGGTGTGGTTATTGTCGTTATACTTCTCCTGCAATTAATTCACTTTCAGAAGAAGGCTATCCGGTAGTCTCTGTCGCACTACGTTCGGGGACAAATAAGGACGTGGAGGATTATTTACAAACGCATCACTATCAGTTTACAACGGTGAATGATCCTCAAGGCAAGATTGCAGATCAATGGCAGGTGAATGTGACACCAACAATTATTATTTTAAATAAAGGAAAAATGGATTTGGCCACAACGGGCTGGACAAGTTACTGGGGCTTAAAAGTGCGGTTGTTTTTCACAGAGTTTTTTGGCTAAGCAGTACAAAATCTATTACAATACACAGACTTATTTTAAAGAGGACAGAATTATGATTATCGTAACAGGTGGCGCCGGTTTTATCGGCAGTAATATCGTTAAAGCATTAAACGATATGGGACGCAAAGATATTTTAGTGGTGGATAACTTAAAAGACGGGACTAAATTCATTAACTTAGTGGATCTTGATATCGCAGATTACTGTGATAAAGAAGACTTCATTGCGTCAATTATTGCAGGTGATGATTTAGGCGATATCGATGCGGTATTCCATGAAGGGGCTTGCTCAGCGACCACTGAATGGGACGGTAAATACATCATGCACAATAACTATGAATATTCTAAAGAGTTATTGCATTACTGCTTAGATCGTCAAATTCCGTTCTTATATGCATCAAGTGCGGCGACTTATGGCGACAAAACTGAATTCCGTGAAGAGCGTGAATTTGAAGGCCCATTGAATGTATACGGTTATTCTAAATTCTTATTTGACCAATATGTACGTGCAATTTTACCTGAAGCGCAATCACCGGTATGTGGTTTCCGTTATTTCAACGTGTATGGTCCGCGTGAAGGTCACAAAGGTTCAATGGCGAGTGTGGCATTCCACTTAAATAACCAAATCCTGAAAGGAGAAAACCCAAAATTATTTGCAGGCAGTGAACACTTCCGCCGTGATTTCGTTTATGTAGGCGATGTGGCACAAGTCAACATTTGGTGCTGGCAAAATGGCATTTCGGGTATCTTTAACTGTGGTACCGGCAATGCAGAGTCTTTCGCAGAAGTGGCAAAAGCGGTGATTAAATTCCACAGCAAAGGCGAAGTGGAAACCATTCCATTCCCAGAGCACTTGAAATCTCGCTATCAAGAATATACGCAAGCAGATTTAACGAAACTTCGCGCAACTGGCTATGACAAACCATTTAAAACTGTAGCGGAAGGTGTGGCCGAGTACATGGCGTGGTTAAATAAATAAAAATATTGAACAAATAATGTCGTTCAATACTAGAAAATGAATAAAGTGCGGTTAAAATTAGTCTTATTTTTAGCCGCACTTTTGTTATAAGGTCAAGCATGAATATTTTAATTATCGGCCCATCTTGGGTCGGCGATATGATGATGTCGCACAGTTTGTATCAACAACTCAAACTGCAATATCCCCATTGTCAAATTGATGTGATGGCACCCAATTGGTGCAAACCGCTTTTAGCCCGTATGCCAGAAGTGCGTCATGCCATTGAAATGCCGCTCGGACACGGCAAATTTGCCTTGTGTGAACGTTATCGTTTAGGTAAGGCATTACGCAATCAATATGATATGGCGATTGTGTTACCAAACTCCTTGAAGTCTGCTTTCATCCCCGCCTTTGCAAAAATTGCGGTACGTCGTGGTTGGAAAGGGGAAAGTCGTTATTTCCTGCTTAATGATTTACGCAATAACAAACGTGATTACCCAATGATGGTGCAACGGTATGTCGCGTTAGCTTTTGAGCAAAATTCGGTGCCAAAAGCGGCAGATATTCCTGTTCTAAAACCTTATTTAACCGTTGAGCCCACTCAACAGGCGGGAACCTTAAAAAACTTTGAAAAACAGACCGCACTTTTAGGCGAACGTCCAATTATTGGTTTCTGCCCTGGTGCAGAATTTGGACCAGCTAAACGTTGGCCGCATTATCATTATGCTAAATTGGCTGAAATGCTGATTGAAAAAGGCTATGCAGTGGAATTATTTGGTTCATCAAAAGATGTGGAAGCTGGGGAGCAAATTCGCAATGCGTTGCCAGCCGAGCTACAACCGTTCTGTTTGAATTTGGCAGGGCAAACGAATCTTAATCAAGCGGTAGATTTAATTGCTAACTGCACAGCAGTGGTGAGCAATGACAGCGGCTTAATGCATATTGCCGCTGCGACAGAGCGTCCATTGGTTGCGCTTTACGGCCCAACGAGCCCCACTTATACGCCACCATTATCAGATAAAGCCGTGATTATTCGTTTAATTGAAGGCGATTTAATTAAGGTGCGTAAAAGTACAGATAGCTCGGAAGGGTATCATCAAAGTTTGATTGATATTACACCGGAAAAAGTAGCAGAAAAACTAACCGCACTTTTAGAGATTTGAGAAAGCGAGAATATAAAATGGAAATTACCTATCAACCCGTATTAGATAAAAATTATACTAAGGCAGTAAAAAAAATAAGCCGCGATATTTATAAGCACAATAAATTTCGTAAAATGATGCGGCTTGGCGATTTTTTATTATATTTATTTTGCTTGATACCAAGTCTTTTTATTGCATTTTTCATGAGGAATTGGGCTGAAGTTCTTTATGATTATTACGAGAATATTTTGGCCTATTATGCGGGATATATATTGTTTGCTATCTCAATGCTTTCTTTTTTCTACGCTCTTCTAATACGACCTTATTTGAATATGTGTATGATTAAAAACCAAATAGGCGACAAAATGGAAAAAGGAAGTCAAACCATACGAATTCAAGAAGATGGCTTATATATTAAAATAGATCTCTGCCAAACATTATATAGTTATCATTATATTCATCATATTGAAAATATATATGGCTATTTAGTAATTCGAGTTGGTTCTGGATTGTTTTTAGATATTCCTCATTCAGCCTTTCAAGATGATGCTCATCGAGAAGCATTTGAAGCCGCTTTACGAGAAAAAATAAAAGCTTACCAAGCATAGCCTTTAAGTAAATAGAAAAGGTCTAACAGGATATGTTAATGATATGAACCCTCTCCGCATACATTTACAATTAATTGGAATGGTGATTTTATGGGGCGCCTCTTGGCCTTGGGGACGAGTGGTTGCCCAAGCTATGCCGACATTTGTTGCTTCAAGCGTGCGCTTTTTTTTCGCCATTATTCCACTCATTATTTGGCTATATGCGGCAAATCGCTTCAAATATGCTAAACAACTAAACGCTAATCAGTGGATGGGTTTGTTTGTAACTGCCTTTTTCGGTGTTTTCGCCTATTCCACATTTTTTATCTGGGGGTTGAAATATCTTCCCGCGGGACAAGCGGCTGTTATTGTGGCGACAAACCCTGTATTTACCACGCTTTTGGCGATTTTTTTATTTAAAGAAAAATGGAATCGCTGGGTAATACTTGGAATGGTTATTGCCATGAGCGGAACATTATTGGCTCTCACAAAAGGGAATTTTTTACAAATGATGGATTCCTTTGGTTTGGGGCAAATATTATTAATTGGTGCGCTAATTTGTTGGGTCGTTTACACCTTATTGGCGAGAAAAGTACTTGCGGGCATTGATTCTCTCACCGCAACCACATTATCTTCCATTTTTGGTTTTTTATTGTTATTTATATGTGCCCTATGCGTGGAAAGCTCGGACAATTGGCTGACAGTACTGAATTTATCACAAGGTGAGTGGATAAGTTTACTTGGTCTTGCATTTGGTGCAACGGTATTAGCCTATGCATGGTATTTTGATGGTGTGAAACACTTAGGGGCAGGCAATGCCTCGGCTTATATTATTCTTGTGCCTATTTTAGGCATTTTATTTTCAGCCGTTTGGTTGAATGAACAAGTGGATTCCTCCTTAATTATTGGAGGCATTTTAGCCGTATCAGGGCTTGGGATTATGCACTGGGGAAGAAGGTTAATTAAATGAAAGTATGTGTGATTAAGACTTCCTCTATGGGCGATGTGATTCATACTTTGCCGGCATTGACTGATGCACAGCGTGCTATTCCTAATCTCTCCATTGATTGGGTGGTAGAAGAGAATTTTGCCGAAATTCCACATTGGCATTCTGCAGTGAAGCAAATCATTCCAATTTCCTTAAGACGCTGGCGAAAATCGCCTTTTTCAGCTCAAACAAAAAACGAATGGAAATCTTACCGTACTTTATTACAAGCCAATCAATATGATGCCGTGATTGACGCACAAGGGCTTTTTAAGAGTGCTTTTTTTGCGACACGCTTAGCCAATGGCGTTAAACATGGCTATGATTGCAAAAGTATCCGTGAGCCAATTGCTTCATTTTTCTACGATAAAAAATACACTATTTCCTATCAACAACATGCGGTAGAACGTATTCGTCAACTTTTTGCGCAAGCCTTATCTTATCCATTACCAAAAGAAAAAGGGGATTATGACATTGCTCGACATTTCATTTCCGCAGATTCTATCGAACCTTATGTGATCTTTTTTCATTCTACGACAAGAGATGAGAAGCATTGGCCAGAACGAGAATGGCGAAATTTAATCGAAAAACTGACCGCACTTTCTGTTCAAGTCCGTTTACCTTGGGGGAATGAAAAAGAAAAGGCAAGAGCAAAGCGATTAGCAAAAGGTTTATCTCATGTAGTCGTTTTGCCTAAGCTTTCATTGAATGAATTGGCTGACCAAATTGCTAATGCAAAAGCCGTGGTATCGGTGGATACAGGTCTTGCCCACTTAACTGCAGCGCTGGATAAACCGAATATTACGCTTTATGGCGCAACAGATCCGACCTTAATTGGCTGTTATGGCCAAAATCAGCATTATTTAACGGCGGATGCAATGGAAAAAATTACTTCAGGCCAAGTATTTTCTACGCTAAATTTATTAATTAAATAGGCGATAAAATAATCGAATATGTATTTATCTGGATTGATTTTCGTCAAAATATTGCCTATTTTCTGATAGTTGGCAAAATTTAAGGTTGACCATTTAGGTTGTAGTGTATAAACTGCAAAAAGTTCAATTTTTTAATAAACTTTATTAAATAATAGGGAAAGCGTTATGAAAAAAACACTTCTTGCTTTATCTGTAGCTGCATTAGCAGCAGGTTCTGCACAAGCTTATAATTTCCACATTGACCAAACTGGTACTGATGTTGATTTTTACGGTTCTTTACGTGTTAAATGGGAAAGCACCTCTAACAAAACTAACTATGTAAATGGTGATGTAACTAAAGAACACATCAACCACGCAGTTGATAACGATGGTTCGCGTTTTGGTTTTAAATTAAAACAAAGCTTAGGTGGGGATTTCTATGCTTTAGGCCGTGCTGAATGGCGTATGCGTGGCGATGCACCTTCACAACATGATTTTGACCACGTTTATACTCGTTTACTTTACGCAGGTTTCGGTCACAAACAATTTGGTGAGTTAACTTACGGTAATATGACCACTATTACTGATGACGTAAAACAAACAGACTTAGCAAATACTTACAGTTTATCTGATGGCTTGCTAGAGACTTCTGCACGCCGTGTAGCACAATATGTTTATAATGGTGACTATGGTTCAAATAAAGTGAAATTTGGTGCTTACTACGGTGGTTCAAGCAAACGTAACATCAAAAACCAGGATTTAACTAATAAACGTAAAAACACTTGGGGTACAGGTCTTATCTTCAATCATGAAATTGATAGTATCCAAAATGTAACTGTAGCAGCGGGCTTCACTCGTGAAATTTCTGAAAATGCTAATAAAACAGCGTACTACAGCAATGCTTACGCTTTAGGTTTAGCGTATAACTTTGTTCACACAACTTATGGTTTAGACTTTGCTCACAAAGATACTAAAAATAAAGATGGTGCAGGTAACAAAGTAAAAAATAATGAAGTGACCGCAGTAATTCGCCAAGGTTTAAATGAAGACTGGAACGTATATGCAATGTATTCTTATAAAACTGAGAAAACTTTACCTGTAGGTTCTGCATATTCAAAATCAACAGATCGCCAATTCTTAGTGGGTACTGAATACTATGTGTATAATCAAGGTTCACTAAAAGTTAAACCATTCATTGAATGGCAAGCTACTCGTACTAAATATGAGAATACCTTTGATAAAGACTCAAAACAGCTTGATCGTAGCCGTGATTTTAAAACTGTTATCGGTTTACGTGCATACTGGTAATTTATCAGTTTAATCTTATAAAGTGAGCGGATAGTGAAAGCTATCCGCTTTTCTTTTTGGCTTGTAATTTTGATTTTCACCCCCATAATACTGCACAGGCACAAAGTGCGGTAACAAAATGATATCTATTTTTGAACGTTTAAGATTTATTCATAAAATTGACCGCACTTTTTACTCAAAGAATAAATAGGAACAAATAATGAATTACACTCAAGACAATGACAAACTTTACCGTTACCTTTTCCAAAATCGTGCTGTGCGTGGTGAATGGGTACGATTAAACCAAACCTTTACTGATACATTGAATACCCACCATTATCCAAAAGTCGTGCAAAACTTATTAGGCGAGATGATGGTGGCAACGAATTTGTTGACCGCCACATTAAAATTTAATGGCAATATTACAGTTCAAATTCAAGGTGATGGTCCATTAAAATTAGCGTTAGTTAATGGCAATGATCAGCAACAGATCCGTGCATTAGCACGTGTGCAAGGTGATATTCAAGACGGCATGCGCCTTCATGATATGATCGGCAAAGGTGTATTAGTGATTACGATTGCACCGACCGAGGGGGAGCGTTATCAAGGCGTTATCGGTTTAGATAAACCAACCATTACGGAATGTTTAGAAGACTATTTTGTCCGTTCAGAACAATTACAAACGCAGCTTATTATTCGCACGGGTGAATATGACGGTAAAGCCGTTGCAGCTGGGATGTTGCTACAAATTATGCCAGATGGCCAAGGTACACCAGAAGATTTTGAACATTTAACGACTTTAGCTGCAACAGTCAAAGATGAGGAGTTATTTGGATTACCTGCAGAAGAATTGCTTTATCGTTTATATCACGAAGAAGTGGTGGAAGTTTTTGAACCTCAAGCAGTTTCTTTCTTCTGTGGTTGCTCACCAGAGCGTTCTGGGGCAGCATTATTACTGATTCCAGAAGCTGAAATTGAGGAAATTTTAGAAGAACATAAAGGCAGCATTGATATGCAGTGTGAATGTTGTGGCACGCATTACTTCTTCAATAAAGAAGCTATTGATAAACTTAAACAAGCCCAATAAGAAAAATCCCCGTTCATGATAACGGGGATTTTTTTATGCTCTTTTATTGTTGAACTTGTTCCAAGCAATGTTTGATTGCATCTGGAATTGAGCCCCCATGATTTTTATTGGGAATGGAAATAAACTCCACAGAATTGCCTTGTTTTTCCAATATTTCCGCCAATTGATGCGCATTGATTGTTCGCATTTGTTTCCGTTGATTAATACGCTGTAATTGCTCTTCAGTGATATTTGGATCCTGTTCAGGATGTTCTTCGTAAGAGCCTAATGTAATCAGAATATGTGATGGTTTTTGGCTAACCCAAGGTTCATTTTGAGGTAGAAATGAGCCGTTCCCCCACCAAAGAGAAGGGCTTGCCAAGGTGTAATATTGAAATAAATCCGGTTGATGGAAGAGTACGTACAATCCAAATAACCCACCAAAAGAATGACCAAAGAAATATTGTTTTTCCTTATTGATATCGAAATGCTGTTCAATATAAGGCTTTACGTCTTGTTGAATAAAACGTAAAAAATCGGCGGCTTTTCCTCCTTTGGCGAATTCGGTACCTTCTGCCGGGAAAGTGTAGTCTCTCGTGCGTTCTTCAATGACATAAGCTTTATCTGATACATAACCGATACCGACAATAAGCGGGAGAGGTTTATTGGGATTGACAGCATTTACGGCCATTGGAAATTGAGCATTGCCATCTAAGGTGTAAAGTGCGGTCAGTTTTTGCGATGTTTTTGGTGGTACCGCAATAAACAAGCGGTAATGTTTGTCTTCAAAGGTAAAATCTTTTTGTTGAATTTGATACATTTTTTTCATGTTTTCTTGAATAGGTGGAATCTTAAAGTCGGGTTCTGCTTGCGTGATTTGCGTAAATATCAGCAGACAAAATAAAAAGGGTAAACGCAAAAATGAGGACATAGTTATTGAGTCTTGAGTTGATAATAGTTCTCACTATATCGAAAATATGATGGGTAAATCAACCTTGTTGTATCTTAACCTCTTAAACCACCTAAAAAGGGGTAGAATTTTCCAATGAATATTCAAAAATGAGATCTAGTTAACATTTTTTTTTTGACAATTCCCATACAATAAACATAGGAAAAATTTTTAAACTTTAATCAAGAATCAAGAGGTGAACTATGACTGATGTTAAAAACGTAATTAAAGAACTTGAAGCCGTTGGTATTCATGATGTAAAAGAAGTGGTTTATAACCCAAGTTATGAACAACTTTTTGAAGAAGAAACAAAACCAGGCTTAGAAGGCTTTGAAAAAGGGACACTTACCACAACTGGCGCGGTGGCTGTTGATACAGGGATCTTTACCGGTCGTTCACCGAAAGACAAATACATCGTTTTAGATGATACCACAAAAGATACTGTGTGGTGGACTTCTGATGTGGCGAAAAACGATAACAAACCAATGACTCAAGAAACTTGGTCAAGCTTGAAAGGTCTTGTAACTAAACAACTTTCGGGCAAACGTTTATTCGTGGTTGATGGTTTCTGTGGCGCAAGTGAACAAGACCGTATCGCAGTGCGTATTGTGACTGAAGTAGCATGGCAAGCACACTTTGTGAAAAATATGTTCATTCGTCCGACAGAAGAACAATTAAAAACTTTTAAACCAGATTTCGTGGTGATGAATGGTTCTAAATGTACCAACCCGAACTGGAAAGAACAAGGTTTGAACTCTGAAAACTTCGTTGCATTTAACTTAACTGAGCGTATTCAATTAATCGGTGGTACTTGGTACGGCGGTGAAATGAAGAAAGGTATGTTCTCAATGATGAACTACTTCCTACCACTTAAAGGTGTAGGCGCAATGCACTGTTCTGCTAACGTAGGTAAAGACGGTGATGTAGCAATCTTCTTCGGTTTATCAGGTACAGGTAAAACCACGCTTTCTACCGATCCAAAACGTGAATTAATCGGTGATGATGAGCACGGTTGGGATGATGTAGGTATCTTCAACTTTGAAGGTGGTTGTTACGCGAAAACTATCCATCTTTCTGAAGAAAATGAGCCAGATATCTACCGTGCAATCCGTCGTGATGCGTTATTAGAAAACGTTGTGGTTCGTGCAGATGGTTCAGTTGATTTCGATGATGGTTCTAAAACTGAAAATACTCGTGTGTCTTATCCAATTTATCACATTGATAATATTGTTAAACCAGTATCTCGTGCAGGTCACGCAACGAAAGTAATTTTCTTAACTGCGGATGCATTCGGTGTATTACCGCCAGTGTCTAAATTGACACCAGAGCAAACCAAATACTACTTCTTATCTGGTTTCACCGCTAAATTAGCCGGTACAGAGCGTGGTATTACTGAACCAACTCCAACTTTCTCAGCATGTTTCGGTGCAGCGTTCTTAACTCTCCACCCAACACAATATGCTCAAGTGTTAGTTAAACGTATGCAAGCTGCTGGTGCAGAAGCGTATTTAGTTAATACTGGTTGGAATGGTACAGGTAAACGTATCTCAATCAAAGATACTCGTGGTATTATCGATGCAATCTTAGATGGTTCTATCGAAAAAGCGGAAATGGGTGAGTTACCAATCTTTAACTTAGCGATTCCAAAAGCATTACCAGGTGTAGATCCAGCGATCTTAGACCCACGTGATACTTATGCAGATAAAGCACAATGGCAAGCTAAAGCTGAAGATCTTGCAGGTCGTTTCGTGAAAAACTTCGAAAAATATGCGACTAATGCAGAAGGTAAAGCACTTATCGCAGCAGGTCCAAAAGCTTAATTAGATTAGTATCTAGTTAAAATATCGATAAAAAATAACCGCACTTTGGTTTACAAATCAGAGTGCGGTTTTCTTTATCCTTTCGACATAATGAGAGTAGACTAAATATAAATAAGTGTCATCAATATGGTTGATACCATAAAGATAAGTTTGCGATTTTGAATCAGCTGAGTGAAAACATCTATAAAAATAACCGCACTTTGGTTTCAAAACCAAAGTGCGGTTTTTTATATTAAGATTTTTGCGAGCTATTCTTTTGCTACAGTGAGAATAGACCAAATATAAGCCAATATAACCAATACCGCAGAAACAGAAAACATTATGCTTATCACATCAACGAAAAAGAAACTTTCCAGAATCGGTTTAGTGAAGATGCGTTCTGCATATCTCGCGACAAAAGTGATGATATAAGCCCATAACCCCCAGGTGATTATATCGAGTACAAAGCTTTTGGCTTTAATCAGCAAGGGAAGGCTGCTACCTTTATTAATTACCATCAATTGTTGTAAAGTGGCGGTTGCCATTGTTTAAACTCCTCTGTCAGGGCTTGTCCAGACAGCTAGCTTGGACTTGTTTCTAAAAATCGCTTTTGGGATTCCAATGAGTAACGTTACAGTATTGAGTAACCAATAAACGTAGGGATACCAAATGCAGGAAATTCCATATTGGATTAATCCTTTTTCATAACGTGAGTCAATGTATAAGCTTAAGAGACACTGTAAGAAGAAGGAAAAAAACATGATCGAGATATTGATTTCAAACAACTCCATGTTTTGAATACCTATACCTAAAGCAATCTTGCGGTATAGTGCAAGAGCCGCGAGTGCAACCAATAAGATTGCCCAAGTTGCGGTAATGAAATATTCTGCATACATAGGCCATAGGCGACGGTTTTTCCAGCGCCAGACCTGTGGGAAATATTTGAGGATGGTTTCTGCACCACCCTGTGCCCAACGCAAGCGTTGTTTATATAATCCGCGCAGGCTTTCGGGCATTAATACCCAACATAAGGCACGGGGTTCATACATGATGTTGTAACCGGCCGTTTGAATTTTCCAGCTGACATCAATGTCTTCCGTGATCATATTGGTGCTCCAGCCACCAATTTCTTCCATCACATCTTTGCGGAATAGACAACATACGCCGGATACCGTGAAGATCGTTCCCATCAAGCTTTGAGCTCGTTTGATTAAACCGATAATGGAGCTAAATTCAGACACTTGTAAACGTCCCAAGATAGTACTGCGGTTACGTACGCGTGGGTTGCCAGTAACAGCACCATAAGCACGGTTTAATTCGAGGGATTGCACCATGTAGTCGATCGCATCGAAATCTAATACGGCATCACCATCAATACAGGCTACATATTCACCTTTAGCAACTAACAAACCATGATTTAATGCGCTGGCTTTACCTTGGTTTTCTTGGTGAAGCGCCACGATGTGCTCATCAGCTTTTGCCCAACGATCAATAATTTCACCCGTGTTATCTTTACTGCCATCATTGATAAAGATCAGCTCATAGTTTGGGTATCGAAGTTGAAGCAAGTAAGGAATAGCTTCATCTAAGTTGTCCCCTTCGTTGTAGCAAGGCACCATAATGCTGACCATTGGCACGCGTTCTTTGGGCATTTGTTGGAAAGTTGGTTGCCCAAGTTTTCCTTCCATAAAAAGGTAATAACACAAACTTGCCGTCACCCAATATATTGCCATTCCGGCAGGATACATGAATACGAAAATACTCACTGCTTCTAAGAATTGTTGGTTCATGATCAATCCTTATTTTTTTCCTGCATTCGTATTTACAGAAAAATACGGTTTCATTTTGTTCAGATCCGGCTGATTAGTTAAAAAGTTATCTGGATAGTAGCCATAGCTATAAATATGATTTTTTTGTAATAGCATCATCCAATCAATCAATTCGGATTCAGGAATTGGCTTTTGAGTTCGCCAATTCACCGCTTGGAATTCAAATAAGACTTTATCTAATGGTGCTTGGGCTTTCACATTTTCAATGAGAGAGGCAAACCATTGATAGGCTTCTTCTTGTGAAATCGGCTGCTCATTTTCCATGTATGGCATCGCCATAATGGCCGTCGTGTCGTAATTGTCAGTGAGCGTTTTTAAGTTTTGTGCCAACCATTCTTCTGCATTGGGATTGGTGATCACTGATGCATAAAGATTACGAGCCGTTTTAAGAGAATATGAACCACGCAAGAAATAAGGTTTTAACGCATCAGTGAGTTGATGGGTTAATTGGATTAAATCTTGTGTTTTTTGTTTTGCTTGTGGGCTAACTATGCCTTCAGCGTGATTGCCTTCTGCGCCTTCAAAATCGGTTAGGAACGCATCATCATGGAATAAAATGCCATTAAATTTGGCGTAGAATGACAAATCGTTATAAATGGATTTAATGATTTCAACATTCTGTTTGTTATAAGGTGAAAGGCGTAAATAAGCCTTTGTTGAAGGCTTGCCCGTGCGGCTATCAATGACATATTCCGCCTCTTTTACGACTTTTCGTAAATCAAAGGCGAGTACAGGCATCCAAGCATAGACTTTTACACCCGCACGTGTTTGTAATTGCCAAGCAATTCGACCAAAAATATCATCTCGTACAGGAAGATATTTGTTAGGGAAATACAAGGCATCAGCTACACCATCCCCATCAGGATCGGAGAAAGCTTGAAGATAAACTGTCGTCACACCATAGCGATAGATGCGGTCGATTAACTTATCAAGGTTTTTGGCTTGCTGAGCTTTATCCGCATCATAGACATAATCTAAATCAACATGCAGTACTCGTTGAATTTGTTTGCTTTCATCAATGCCATCAAGATAGTTTTTAACGGTATTTAGATCGGTTTCTGCATTAAGTAATAAGCGTCCAATGTGTTTATCGCCAATTTTATTGATGATTTTTTCACCTAGTGAAAAATAATGTGGCATTCCTGCTTGTCGAGCAAGTTGCACGGCAACATCATTAAATTGTCCATAAGGCCACACCATTACACGTGGTTTCTTACCGATATGATTGACTAATGTTTGAGCAGTACGAGCAAAATCAGATTTCAATCTGTTTTTGTAGGCATCTTCTGTTTCATATTTTCCATTTTTATATTCAGGTGCAATCACTGAGGGTAATTGACCACCCGATGGGTTGGCATTTATACCGTTATGAAGATTATGAGTATGTGAGGCAACTTCAACGAGCCCACTTTGTTCCATTTCTTTGACTTGCGCCCAAGTGGCAAAAACAGAACGGTCTAGCATTTTATCGGCATAAGCGATCTTTTGATTTGCTGGTGTATCCAACCAGCCTGTCACTGGCGCAAAAACAGCGGGGTAGTTATAGGTTTTTAATAGAGGGAAGACCACGTTATACATAGTCTCATAGCCATCATCAAAGCTTAGTAATACCGCATTATCGGGTAATGTGCCTTTACCATTTTCAGCATCGATAACTTGCTGCCAACTGATCACGTTGTATCCGTTTTCTTTTAGCCAATTAAAATGTTTAATTAAGGTTTGGGCTGAAATCGTTTGAGGAAAATAATGTTTTTGGTTTTCAGCCGCACTTTCATCTACCACAGAGTGATAAGCTAATACGCCATAACGATCTTGCGCAAAGGCAAAAGCCGAAAAAAGGGAAAATGTGCAAATAATTATTCTTGCAAAATGTTTTAGAGATCTCATAAGGTTATACCGCTTAAGTATTTAATAATAAATAGAAAAGTTTAGATTTCCGAAATTGTTGAATTCAGCACTGCCGTCGTAAATATTCTTTTTACGACCAATTTCATAAGACACGCCAAATTTTTTACCAACACGCCATTGGTGTCCGTAACTTATCGACCACATTTTTTCTCGACTGAGTTCTGCCTGTTTATAAGCACCCACACTGGCTTTCAGGTGATGATTTAAGACTAAGCCATAATTAAGTGGTTGGTAGTAACTTAAATCCGCACCGAATTCCAAGCTTGTCGCTTTTGCGGGGTTGTAATATTCAGCAGAATCAATAGTTTTATTTTTGCTGTAATCGACTCTGAAATTGTTGGTTAGCGTCCAACGGTCATGTTTGAATGTATTGAGATTCAACCAGAAATTGGCTTCTTTTCTTAAGTTGCCGTCATCAAATTTCATGACGCCACCACCTAGCCCAGCTTGGAAAATATCGGAATAGGAATAGGTGGTAGAGAAACCAATATCTTTGGTATACACACCTTTATTGATGGCTTTAACTGGAGTACCACTACCATTAATATTGGCGTTTAAATTAAATGACCAATGTTGATTGAGGGTATAATTTGCCTCTGTAGAGAAATAGGCTTTATCATTAAGCTTAACGCCTTTCCCGCTTTCCATTTTCACTTGGAGTGGATAGAAATTGAGCTCTGTTCCTACGCCAATTCGGCGAGAAATGAGACTTTCTTTGTCATAAGGGGAACGAGTTTCTAAGTAATGAACGTAGAGATCGTGACCATTTGCTGTTTTCGGTGTGTAAATCGCATAATCTTGGCTACTTTCATTGCTATAACTGATTGGTGAGGTACGATGCTGTAAGCCGATACTTCCTACAATTTTGCCAGAACGTGCTTGTTCGTAATGGTTTATGAGGGATTGTGCTGACTGACGTTGTTCTTCATTCATTGCATCAATTGTTTTTGAAACTGTTGGTAAATCATTTTGACTTAAGGCAGTTTCAGCCAGGTTATTGCGTGCTTCTTGCTGATCATTTTTACTCAAAAAATAACCGGCTTTTTCAGCCCATAATTTGGCATCATCATAGTTGCCACGATTTCGCTCAAGTTCTGCTTTTTGCAACATAACCCATGGATCACCAGGCGTTTTGTTAAATAGACGATCATCAATAAGTTGCTGAGCCAATTTGCTGTTACCACGCCATAAAGCTAAACGAGCCAAACCAAAATAGCGAGAATCGTAGCCAGGATTCAAAATTTTTGATGTTCGGGTATAGTCATTGATATAAACATTTGAATTCATACGCTCTAAATATTGTTGCGCCAATTCAAATTTGCCAGCATCGCTTGCAGTGAGAGAGAGTTTATGAAGTAAACCATCACTCACCGCGAGTTTATGGTTTAAGGTTTGTTGTTCAATCGCTTGATAAATCGCTAATGCTTTGTGTGGTGAGCCTTTTGCTGCCCAATAATCACCAAAGGCTTCTTCTAAGTACGCAGGCACATTAGGTTGAGTCTGTAATGTATTGAAATCGTCTTCTATTTCATCAAATTTATTCAAGCGAACACCCATCACAAAACGATCTTGCAATGCTTGTTGATACAGAGGATGCTCAGGATTAATTTTGGCCAAAAGTGCGGTCAATTCTTCAAATGATTTTTCTTGTTGTGTAGGTGTTGTCGCATTTTTTGAGGAGGTAATCGTCTTACCATGCTCAAACCACATCATATCTTTTTGATTGAATTGATCAGGATAGGCTTTTTGTAGTTTCTCTTGTAATGGTTGAAGGTTGTATTTCGATGCTAAACGATACAACTCTCTCATTAAGGTGATATTTTTCGGATTTTGTTCTAACTGACGTTGCCAACGGCCAAGTTTAGCCATGTCGGGTTCGGTGAAATCAAGCAAATAACTTTCTGCATCAAGATAAGCATTATCTTGTCCAAAACGTTTCTTATAAACATTCAGTGCATTTTTTGCCGCATTGTAGTTTTTGGTTTCAGTGGAGGCTAATGCGTCACCAAGCCATCCATTTGGATTATCAGGGAATTGCTTTTGCAATTGGGAATAGAATGCAACGGCACGGTCGTATTGTTTTTCATTTCGGGCAGCTTTGCCTAAATTTTCCAGTTCATTTTGGGAAAATTGCGCTGGTGCGCAGCTTTCGCAAAGTGAAAGTGCTTTAGCGGATTGATTCGTCCTCAGATAGAGTGTAATTAAATCATCGCGCACTTTCACATCGTGCGTCCTCTTAAATAAGGCCTCAAGTTTTGGAATAGCTTGATTTAATTGGGCCTCTCCTTGACGAGAGAAAATGATGATATTTTCTCGTTCGGTATCAATAGAGGAATTTTGGGCATAGGCAACCTGTGCTACAGAGGTACTGACACCCGCTAATAGCATTGCCTTAAAGACATGGGCTAGAGATTTCATTTTTTAGTTCTACTATATTAATAATAATTATCTAGTGCTTCGTCATTTCAGACAGTGTAAAGAAGTGTAAGTTTTGCAAAGAGGTCCGACCTCTTTGCAAGCGATGGAAAACATTATTGTGTATAAATGGAGGGGGGGGATAAAAAAATAGGCGTTCTAGTAAAATAAATCGCCTATTTTATATTTAGAAAAGTGATTGAGCGTTATTTCAAAATAAACATCGGTGTGTTGCTGATAGGATCACGATGAATGATGACATCCAAATCAAACACATCCTTAAGTAACTCTTCAGTCATGACTTCATCAGGTGTGCCTTGTGCCATCACTGCACCTTTTTTCATGACGATTAAGTGATCGCAATAGCGGCAGGCTTGGTTGAGATCATGCAACACCGTAATCACGGTTTTGCCATTTTTTTGCATTTGTCGCATCATGCCCATGAGTTCAGCTTGGCGGTTTAAATCTAGATAAGTAGTCGGCTCATCGAGTAGCACTAATTCAGCATCTTGCGCAAGAGTCATAGCTAAAAATACCCGTTGTTGCTGACCACCAGATAAATCGGAAACTAACTGTTCGGCGAGTTCGGCAGTTTGTGTTTGTGCCATTGCCCAAGTCACCAATTCTTCATCTTTTTGACTGAGTTTACCCCAAAGATTTAAGTAAGGCGAACGCCCGTAAGCGATCAATTCTCGCACTTTAATCCCTTCTGGCACTAAGTGTTGCTGCGGGAGAAAAGCCAATTCTTGGGCATATTCTTTAGGGCTTTTTTGCCAAATGTCCTTGCCTTTATGGGTGATAGTGCCTTGCTTCGGCTTAAGCAAGCGCGCCACCGCTTTTAATGTGGTGGATTTACAGCAACCATTTGGGCCGATTAACGCAATCACTTTATTTTTCGGGAATTTTAGCGACAGATTTTTAACCACGAGTTTATCTTGATAACCTAAAGATAAATTATTGATTTCAATGCTCATTATTTAGTTCTCATCAATAAGTAGAAGAAATATGGCGCACCGATAATCGCGGTCAGAATACCCGCTGGTAGTTCCGTTGGTGGGTCAATCACCCGCGCCAAAATATCCGAAAGTTGTAATAAGAGGGCGCCAATAATCAAGGCTGCCGGTAATAGGGTACGATGTCTGCCACCGACTAAACGACGGGCAAGATGCGGCGCGACTAAGCCTAAAAAGGCAATCGGACCACAAATTGCCACGGCTGTAGTGGAAAGGGCGACCGCTAGCACTAAAACGCTGATTTGCACTTTATTCACGGTCACGCCTAAGGTGGAGGCTTTGTTTTCACCTAAACCAAGGGTGTCGAGATCACGACAGAAAATAAATGGCAAGGGTAGCAATACCACTAACCATGGCAATACCACATTTAAATAAGACCAGCTACGCCCCCACAGGCTTCCTGTGAGCCATAACATCGCCGTATTGATCTCGACCGGATTGGTCAGCATCAGATAATGACTAATGGCTGCCCATAATGCAGAAAGTGCGACCCCAATGATTGCCATTTTGATAGGGCGGAAGTTAAAACCGCACACGATCCATAAAATGACAAAAGAGAGTACGCCGCCTAAAAAGGCAAAAATTGGCATCCAGTAAAATGCCAAGTTTGGCAAGAACATCAATACCGAAACAGCAACTAACCCAGCCGCATTGTTAATCCCTAAAATGTCGGGAGAGGCAAGTGGATTGCGCACCACGCTTTGCACTAACACACCAGAAATTGCTAAGGCTCCGCCTAATAAAATCGCTAATACTGCACGGGGGAGGCGATATTCCATCAAGGTAAAATAGTTTTTATCATCAGGCTGAAAGGCCGCCCAAATTTCCTCAAAAGAAAGCGTATAAGTGCCAAGGCGAATACTCAATCCAAAGAGTAGTACCATCATACTGAGCGTGATGACATAAAAGCCGATAGCGCGAAAAGATACATGAGAGGTTCGCATTAGTGTCTTCCTCTGGCAAATAATACAAAGACTGGGGCACCGATTAAGGCAAGCACCGCACCAGCAGGCACTTCGCTAGGAAAGTTAACCGCGCGGGCAATGGTATCTGCAGCGAGCATTAAAATTGCGCCGAGTAACATCGCCATAGGGAGCGATTTTCGCAAGTCATAACCAATCCAATAGCGGGCAAGATGGGGCACGAGTAAGCCAATAAAGGCAACTGGGCCAGCAACACTCACGCTTGAGCCCACAATCAATAACGCCATGATGTTAGCGTACCAACGTAAACGAAAGAGATTGATGCCTAGGGAACGAGCGGATTCATCGCTTAAATTGAGTAAATTCAAACGACTGGCAAAAAACAGGCAGAAAAGTGCGGTCAAAATAAAGAACGGAAATAACGTCAATAATTCATTCCAACGAGCATGTGCAATGCCGCCAGCTAGCCAACTCATAATACCGAAGGCATGATCTTCCGCGATAATGAGCACCAATTTCGTGAGCGCGGCACAAAGTAGTGATACGGCAATCCCCGCTAAAATCACTCGGCTACGATCCCCACTGTTGTCTTTCCAACCATTGCTGATCAGCATTACCACAAACCAACTCAGACCGCCGCCGATACTAGCCACTAAAGCAATGCTATAACCAGAAAGAATCAAAGGGCTAAACGCACTGGCGGTTACCATCGCAAGACTGGCTCCCGAGTTCACGCTAAGTAGTGTAGGCGAGGCAAGTGGATTGCGCGTAATGGTTTGTAACAACGCTCCTGCCACCGCAAGATTGGCGCCTAAAATCATGCCAACTAATGCGCGCGGTAGGCGTAAATCGGTTACCGTAATTTTGGCAATTTCATCGCCATCGGGGAGGAACGCTTGTAACGCTGCAAGCGGTCGAATTTCGATGGGATAATACAAAAACAGGCTTCCCCATAATAGGAAAGCCAGAATGATAAGGGGAAGTCCCCAACGGAAAGCAGACTTCATCATTATTTTTGTTTCACGAAACCTTCAATTTGTTTTGCCATAATTTTGCTTGCTTCTAAGCCGCGACCACGCGCCCACATGTCCGAGTCAACGCTGTAAACATGGTTTGCTTTGACGGCAGGAATGGCTTTCCAAAGTGGCTCAGCTTCCCATTTGCGGGCAATACTTTCATCACGATAATGGGCGATGAACAAGTATTCCGGTTTTTCCATTACTAATTGTTCAAGGTTGATTTCTACGAAAGCTTGATCACTATTGAGTTTAGTTGGGGCAAAACCTAATGTCGTTAAGAAACTACCCACATAGCCATTGTCATTTTGGATATTAAATTTATCTTCTCGGGAAGTACCAAATGAGGCTTTTTTGCCTTGCACACCTAAATTTTTTGCGATGTTGGCAATGTAATCATTATGTTCATTGATTTTTGCTTTCATTTCGCTACTTTTACCGACTAAATCACCAATTTTCTGCGCGGTTTCAAGATTTTCTTGGTAGCTTTCATGACGGGAATCAAACATCACCGTTGGCGCGATTTTTTTCAATTCTTCAAATACTGCAGTATGGCGAGATGGATCAGCAATAATTAAATCGGGTTTGAGAGAAGCAATCACTTCAAGACTCGGTTGAGAACGCGTGCCAACGGATTGCCATGCAGCAATTTTTTCGCGCACTTGCGGCAAAATACGATCGATTTTGTTATCGTCAGCCACACCCACTGGGCTTACACCGACTTGGGCTAAAGCATCCACAAAAGAATATTCCAATGCCACAACACGGCTTGGGGTTTTATCAAGGGTGAATTCGCCTTTTGCATCTTTAATCGTCACGGCACTAGCAAATGCAGATGCCATTAACAATGCGGAAGCTAAAGTAGTTTTGAATAATTTTTTCATGTTGTGTCCTCAATAATAAAAAGCATTTGGATTATACACTCAAACAATGTTATTGAGAATAGTTGTATTTTAGCTATTTGGTCGGATTTCTCTATTTTGCCCGCATTCTAGCAAGTAAACTGACGGCAATAATAATAACTAATGAACCGATCCAGAAATTTAGGCTTGGTACGTTATCCCAGAATAACCAGTCACAGATACTGGAAAAAATGACACCGGTAAAAGCAAAAGGCGTAATGACATTGGCAGGCGCGTATTTAAAGGCGCGAGTGAGTAATAATTGGAAAATAAGACCGAATCCACCCACTAAAAGCAGTAATGTGAATCCATGTAGTGTTGGTATTTCCCATTGAGCAATAAAAAAGAGCGGCAACAAAATCGAGCCTAATAAGTGAAAGTAAAACACGATATTTTTAGGTGAGTTGTGTTTATTGAGTTCTTGTAAACTGATAAACGCCATCGCAGCCAAGACGGCAGCACCTAAGGCATAGCCTACATGGATAGGGTTGATATTCATTGAGCCGTTGGTCAGCATAATGATGGATACACCAATAAACCCCATAAAACTGCAAGCTAATACTTTTAATGGCGTTCTGACTTTAAAGAAAAACAGCAATAAAGGCACAAAAAGTGCGGACGTATTCATCAATAAAATCGCAATAGAAATCGGCAAATATTTAATGGCGTAGAAGGTTAGCAACATACTGGCAATGCCGGCGAGGTTGCGCAAAATGAGAAACTTCCATTGCGACATATCGACTTTGAAATCTCCATCTTTAATTAAAAAGGGCAAGAGAAAAACAAAACCAATAAAGAAGCGGGAAAATAAAATTTCACTGGACGGTAATTCATCAGAGGCGTATTTTACAAATACACCCATTAAGGCAATGCTGATGTAAGCTAACACCATACAAACAACAGCTTTTTGATAATTATTGCGGAGATGTATGTTTGGCATAAAGGTTCCTTGCACAAAGTGCGGTAAAAAATTGCCTTATTTTGTAAGAAAATGGGCTTGTCTTCGTCTAATGAAATGCAAGCTGAAGATTTTTCTATAATAAGGAAAGAAAATGAAATATACAAAAACATTTCTCATATTGACCGCACTTTTGGGCGGTTTGCAAAGTAGTTTAACGTATGCTGATAATACAACCTCATCAAAGGAGCAAAAAATGACAATGGAAAGCAAACAAGAACAACGAATTATTTATCTTGCTGGTGGTTGTTTTTGGGGACTAGAAGCTTATATGGAACGTATTCAAGGCGTGACTGATGCCGTTTCGGGCTATGCTAATGGAAAAGGCGATACCACGAACTATCAATTATTGCACGCGACAGATCATGCTGAAACCGTGAAAGTCACTTACGATTCAAACAAAATTTCGTTAGATAAATTGTTGCAATATTATTTCCGTGTTATCGACCCAACCAGTATCAACAAGCAAGGCAATGATCGTGGCAGACAATATCGCACGGGCATTTATTATCAAAACGAACAAGATAAAGCCGTTATTGAGGCAGCATTGAAAACCTTACAAAGCAAATATCAAGAACCGATTCAAATTGAAGTAGAACCGCTGAAAAATTATGTGGAGGCGGAAGAGTATCATCAGGATTATCTCAAGAAAAACCCGAATGGCTATTGTCATATCGACATCAAAAAAGCCGATGAGCCATTAATTGATGATAAAAAATACCCAAAACCAAGTGATACAGAATTAAAGCAAAAATTGACCGCACTTCAATATGACGTGACACAAGGCAAACATACCGAACGTTCTTTTAGTAACGAATATTGGGATAATTTCGCGCCTGGTATTTATGTGGATATCACCACGGGAGAACCGTTATTTTCTTCCAAAGATAAATTTGAATCGGGTTGTGGCTGGCCAAGCTTTACTAAACCGATTGCCGCTGAAGTGGCGGAGTATCAAAAAGACAATAGCTTTAATATGACTCGTATTGAGGTGTTAAGTCGCAGTGGCCATGCCCATTTAGGCCATGTATTTGATGATGGTCCACGTGATAAAGGTGGTTTACGTTATTGCATCAACAGCGCATCGATTAAGTTTATTCCATTGGATGAAATGGAAAAACAAGGTTATGGCGATTTGATTCCCTTTGTGAAATAAGAGGAAAAAATGAAAAAAATATTGACCGCACTTTTATTATTTTTGAGTCCATTGAGTTTTGCACAAGAAAAGGTGTCTTTGGCTGATGTTCCATTGAAAACATTGGATAATCAAACTGTATCTTTATCACAATATCAAGGCAAACCACTTTACATCAAAATGTGGGCATCTTGGTGTCCAATTTGTCTGGCAGGTTTAGCGGAAATTGACGATCTTAGTGCTGAAAAGAATTTGGATTTTAATGTGATTACGATTGCCTCACCTGGACAAAAAAACGAACAAAATAGCCAAAAATTTATCAATTGGTATAAAGGCTTGGACTATAAAAATATCACGGTATTATTGGATGAAAACGGTGAAATCATTAAACGAGCCAATGTATTAGGCTATCCATTTAATTTGCTGTTGGATAAGGATTTAAACCTTATCAAAGAACAACCAGGGCATCTCAATTCAGATCAAATAAAACAATTTGTGAAGGAATAAAAAAGTGCGGTCAAAAATGACCGCACTTTTAATATTGGCTTGATTATGCAAATGCCTGTAATTCAGGGTTGATTGGGGTTTCAGCAATGTTGTTCACATAGTTACATAATGTGGCGAGGCTAACCCCTAAAATCACATCAATGGCATTTTCTTGGGTATAACCCGCATCAAAGAATGCTTTAAGCTGCGCTTCCGTTAATTTTGCTTTTTGTAAAATAACGGCAAGGGTGAAACGCGCTAAAGTATCGAGTTTTTTATCACTTTCAATACGAGCAGTTGCACGAATTTGGTTTACAAGCTCTTCTTCAAGTTTTAATACTTTTAAAGCGATCTTCGTGTGGCCAGCTACACAGAAACCACATCCATTGACTACGGCAGCGGTAATTTGCACCACTTCGCGTTCTGTTGCCGTTAAGCTGTTACGACCATTAATGCCACCCACTGTGCGATAAGTTTCAAGTGCGGTAGGGGCGTTCGCAAGAACACCAATTAAATTTGGAATAAAACCATTGGCATTTTTTACGGCTTTTAAAGCTTCTTGTGCTGCTTCAGGGGCTGATTCAATAGTGTGAATTTTAAATTGAGACATAAACTACTCCTAAGGGATAAATCATAAATTTCCGTTTGATAATACCTTTCTAACTTAAGTAAGAAAAAGAAGAAAAGCTTATTTCATATAGCTAAAAGTTATGATTATTTTGGCGTCGCTAGGCTAAATGCGTTTTGACGACAGACAGTAATCTCTCCAACTCTTTTTTGCCTTTTTCGGAAAGCACTTTGTTGTCGCGCAACATTTGGGTGGCTCGAGCTTCAATAAAGCGGAGATAATCGCTGTTTTGGGTTTCTTGGAATTGCTTTTCGGCTAATTGCATTTCGGTGAAGTCTTTATTGGTTTGAGCAATCAGCATTTTTTGTCCGATTAATACAATTAATGCGGCAATTAAAGCGATGACGGCGCCATAGCCATTAGTGGGATAATAAAGAATGCCCGCCAGAACAAAAAGAGCGGTCACTAAATTGGATGAATTTTTAATATAGCCTTCAGCCGGTGGTGGCTTGATGAGATCTTTCAGGTTCATAGGATTTATATGTCATGCTAAAAATTTGCCTTCCCTTAAGCGAAAGAGGGAAGGCAATATCATAATATATTACGCTAACACACCAAAATGATAGCCTAAAATACCCACGCCGAATAAGGCGAAGATGATGTACATGGCGTTGACTTTTTTACGTAATAAATACATACATAAGAAAGTTAAACCTAACGCTGCAAGGCCTGGGAGAAGGTCGTTTAACACGCTTTGTACGGTGGTCACCACTTCTTCGCCCATTTGGTTTTTATAGCGGGAAAGTTCTAATGGAATATTAATACTTGTCCATTTCGATACCAGTGAGCCCATGACAAAGAGACCGAGGATAGACGCCCCCTGCGTCAATTTTTGTAAGCGGCCGCCGCCCATATCGTTAACGATTGTAGTACCTTTTTCATAACCGTATTTGAAACCATACCAACGAGTTAACGCACGGCAAAGGTTGATACCGATGAAGAAAAGTAATGGCCCCAAAAGGCTACCGGTAAGGGCTAAGCCCGCGCCAAGTGCGGCTAATACAGGACGTAATGTTCCCCAGAAAATTGGGTCACCTACACCGGCTAATGGTCCCATTAAACCGACTTTCACCCCGCTGATTGCAGAGTCATCAATATCGTTGCCGTTCGCACGTTCTTGTTCCATTGCGGCGGTAACACCGATGATAGATGATGCCACCCAAGGCTGAGTATTAAAGAATTCTAAGTGGCGTTTTAATGCCGCTGCTTGATCTTCTTTTTTGCTGTAAAGACGTTTAATGGCTGGGATCATCGATACACAGAAACCCATTGCTTGCATACGTTCAAAGTTGAAGGAACCTAGCAAGAAAGTTGAACGCCAGTAAGTGCTACGAATATCGCCTTTTGTTAATGATTTTTTAGTTTGTTCAGTCATAATTTCTTCCTTATAGTCCTTCAAGTTCATCATCAGCTAATTCACGTTTTGCAACCGCTTGTGGAGCAGTAGATTGATGGAAACGTGGGTTTAATTGAATGTAAATCATCGCTAAGCATGTGCCTAAAATACCGAGACCGACAAGGTTGTAATTGGTGAAAGAGGCGATCACGAAGCCTAGGAAGAAGAATGGCATTAATGCGCCTGCACGCATCATATTGATGACCATCGCATAACCGACGACCACGATAAAACCACCAGCGATTTGTAAACCGCGAGTAACCACTTCTGGAATCGCATTCAATGCTTCAGTCACCGTATCAGTACCTGCCACTAACGCAACGAAGAAGGTTGGAATTGCCACACGTAACGCTTGTAATGCAAGACCGCTGAAGTGACAGAATTCAATGCCACGGAAGTTCGCTTTTGCGGCAAAATCATCAGCTTTGTGTTGAAGGAAGATAGTTAAAGTACGAACAAAGATGGTTAATACTTGACCTGCTGCGGCCACTGGAATAGCAATCGCTAATGCGCTCCCTTTATCTTGGCCGCCTTTGATAACGAGGATAGTTGCAATCACACTGGCTAATGCCGCATCCGGTGCCATTGCTGCACCCACGTTCATCCAGCCTAATGCCACTAATTCAAGGGTACCACCGACAATAATACCGGTTTCTAAATCACCTAATACTAAGCCTATTAGGGTACAAGCAACTAAAGGACGATGGGTTTGACGTTCGTCCAATACACTCCCCATTCCGCAAATGGCGGCAACGAGCGTGACTAAAATAATTTCCATTGTTGTCATAATGAATTGTCCTCGTAATTAAAATTGAATCGCATCAAGCTCTTTGTGTGTGAGCATTGATTTCGGGCTGCTCGCCACTTGTTGTAAGCTTAATTCCACGCCTTTATCTAAAAGCTGTTTAAATGCCGCTACATCTGTTGGGTTGACGGCAACGGCTTGAGAAATAAGTTTATCGCCTTCGCGATAGGTCATACCGCCCACATTGACCTTATCAATTTTCACGCCACCCTCGATTAAACGCAGGATGTCCGTTGGGTTGGTCACTAACCAAAGAATATTTTTACCTGCATATTTCGGGTTGTGATACACCTTAATGGCTTTTTCCACAGGAATCACATAAGCTTTCAAATGTTCAGGCGCGATTTGGAGTAATAAATCACGACGAAGCGCATCATTCGCCACATCATCATTTATCGCAAAAATCGCTTCACATTTCACTGCTTTCGCCCAAGAGGTTGCCACTTGACCGTGGATTAAACGACTATCAATACGCAACAAGGAAATGTTCATATTGCCAGAAAGTGCGGTTGGATTTGGAGAGGTTTTTGGTGCTTCAGCTGGTTTAGAGGCTGGCGTTGGAGCAGGCTTGCTTTCTTTAGGTTGACGGAAGGATTTCACGGCAGCGACCCCGACTTCTTTCGCGGTTTCTACCAATTCATCTAAGCTAGCGCCATCTTTAGCATCAAGTACTTCTAGCAACATCGGTAGATTAATGCCGGTGACGATATCGGTATTATCCCTTTCACTGGCAACTCGGCTTGCCGCGTTATAAGGGCTACCACCAAATAAATCGACCAAAAAGAGCACCGGTTCATTTTCAGGCAGCGTGGCAATAATCGCATTGTATTTCTCGATTAAATGCTCACCACCTTCACCCGGTAAGAAAGTCACGACATGGCAGTTTTCATCTTCGCCATACACCATAGCGGCGGAATTGACGATTTCTTCAGAAAACTTACCGTGCGTTGCAACGATAATGTGGGTCATGGATATTCCTCCCATTGAGTTGATAAAATCAGTCTATTTTGCTTTCAATACGCATTACGCAAACGATTGCTCCGAATGGAGTTTAGTGTATGGATTTGAAGATTACCGTCAAATAAAGAATAGTCAAATAGTGATCGAGATCAAATAAACAGGTAAGATGACTTACAACTTTTGAGGTATTTATGAATGAAATGCAAAGTGCGGTTGATTTTTGGACGATTTTTATCGAATGGAAAGCATTTCGCGACAAGACAAATAGGAAAAGGTTAAAATAAGCCAAATTTTCTGTTGGGAGTTTCAATGTTTTTTGTTTATCTCATTATCGCCTTAGCGGCAGGTGTCGCACTCGCGACGCAATCAGCCATTAATACGCAGTTGGCGAAAGCCATGAGTGGCGAAGCAGTGATCGCGACCTTTATTTCTTTTGCAGTGGGAACGATCGTTCTCTTTTTTATTGCTTGGGTAAAAACCGATTTATGGGGCAATTTATCAACCGTCCCTTCACAACCTTGGTGGAAATTAATTGGTGGGATACTTGGTGCAGTTGTCGTGTTCACAACGGTTTTACTTGCACCTAAGCTAGGCATTACCGCGATGTTATTTTTTATCATCGTCGGACAATTAATTACCGCAACCACTATTGATCATTTCGGTCTTATCGGTATGCCGATTCGAGAAGTCAATATCACGAAATTTATTGGCTTAATTATTGTCGCCTTTGGATTAGTATTTTATTTCTTTGGGGATAAGTTAGTTGAGCTATTTGGGACGAGATAAGATAGAATACGTCTCTGTTCATTTATTTATCGCGTAATTGGGGAAACTATGCGAAAGCGTTGCCTGTGGGCTTTGATTATTTTGTTGCTCTTGATCGTAGTAAGCGTTGGCTTAGTGCGCGTTTTTGCGACCCCGAAACGAGTGGAACAACTTGCAAATCATTTTTTAGCACCACATTATCACATTGAATTAGCTGATGACTGGCAATGGAAAGCGACAGGTTTAACGCTACCTGAGCTAAAAGTGAAAACAGATCAATGTACCCTCATAAACCTCAATGATGCGCAACTCACTTGGTGGAATACGCATAGTCTTGATATTGAAAAGGCTAGCTTGAATTATGATTGTTTAACTCATTTGCCAAGCGATAACGCTGAAAAAACACCGCCAAATTTAACCGCACTTTGGGCGGCATTGCCTATTTCTGATGTCAAAGTTAAACACTTTCAATTAACAAATACCGACGCACTAAAACAAGCCGCGCTGCAGCCTTTTTTATCGGCTGATTGGGCGTTAGATGCAAACTATAACGGCAACCAATTAGCACTAGAAGCACAAGCGAATAATGATGGGCTTGAGCTGCATCATCAATCCACTGTTACGCCACGAGATGGGATCTTCCAATGGACAGGCAATACCGATATCAAACAATCAGGCGATAAAACCTATGATCTTCAGTTCACTGCAAATTTTGAGCCCGATCTTTCTCAACTTCCTCAACAAGGCAATGTTTTACTTAACTGGAATAATCCAGGACTAGCCGTCACAAAAGGCGAGGCAAAAGTGTCGTGGCAAGGGGCGGATGGCCAGTTAAATGCTCAAGATTTAACAACGAATTCACCATTGTTGGATGTGCCTTTTGTGTTCACCAAAGACGGCTTGGATATTTCATGGGGGAAATTTTATTGGACCTTCGATAGCTATCAACCGATTAAAGGCTTCCTTGGGTTATCTATTCACCGTGCGGCAGAAGGCTTATTGCCATTAAGCATTGATATGAACGTGATCTTGCAAACCTTTGGCGAAATGGGCAAAGGGGAGATCGTGATTTCAGGCAAAAATGGTGAAATCGGTGGGGGGGATGATAATAACGAATTGGATTTTGAGCTGAAAACACGCGGGGATTTACGTTATAACGCTACCGTGGCACAAACTAATTTAACCTATCATCTTGGCGGGCTCTTCACACATCCAGTGGTGTATTTTTATCCGGGTTCCGTCTTTAAAATGGATACTGTTCAGCCAGATACCAAGTTGCACGTTCGTTTACCGTTAGATGACATTATTATCGGTCGTTATGGTTTAGAAGGTCGCTTGCTCGCAACATTAAAGGGTACGACACCACAGTTTGAAAATCTCGATTTAAAATTAGACGGAAATGCCCATGAATTTATTGCGGGTATTAAAACCGTATTTGACTTGCGGGATGAAGAACATAAGTTGCAGTCTGTAGAGAAACAAGCGACAAACCGTTGGGATTGGACAATCAATGGTAGTGCAAACTGGAAATCCTTAAATACGCCAGTCAAAATGGAAGGAAAAGGCTTTTGGGAAGCGGATCATATTGAATTAAATCAGCTTTCTGCACGTACTAACGAAGTGAAAATGAAAGAGGTGAAAATGGCACCGCTTTCGTTGGAACTCAAAGACAGACTCCGCTGGAATTATGAAAAAGAGCATATTCGTGGTTTGTTACAAGCAAAAACGGATTGGGTTGAATTGGCTTATGGCGGTCGTTTTGTTTCGCCGATTTTCGGTTTAGGTATTGAAGGAAAAAGCATCAATCATTTCAATCTAGCAGGGGATTTAAAAGCAGGTGAACTGGGGCCGTTGGATGTATCAGCCGTGTATCAGAATACTGCACTCTCAGGCAAAATCAGCTGGAAAGAACAATCCGCAAAAGTGTTCCAATCACTTTTCCCTCAACAATGGAATTGGATAATTCATGAGGGCAGCATTAAAGGACAAAGTGAATTCGCAATCAATGGCAATGGCGTGAAGATGAAGGGGGAGCTGAACCTGAAAAACGGCAAAATCACCATGCCAGATGGTGAAGTGTATGGCTTGAATATTCGCTTCCCGATGAATTATGAAAACGAGGCATTGCAAGTGGCTTCGAGTAAACCAATCCATATTTCGACTCAAAATATTCGATATGGTGCGCTTTCCGTCGCAAATGGGGAATTGGATTTGTTTGGACGTTATCCGAACACCATGAAAAATCCGCTTACTTTGAGAAATGTGAAACTTTCCTTATTTGATGGTTTGTTGACGGTGCCTCAGCTCACTTTCCCACAAAGCAAAATGGCAACGCTTTCTTTCACCAATATTGATTTAGCCCAAGTGTTAGCCTTGGCACAATATAATCAAGTCACCTTAACCGGCCGCGCGAATGCGATCCTACCATTTTGGCTTGGACATAAGGAATGTTTGATTTGTAATGGTACATTGGAACAAGTGGGAAATGTGTCCATCAAATTAACCGATGAAATGGTGAAAGGGTTGAAAAAAGGTGGTTGGACAGAAAATATCTTGGTGGATTTATTAAAAGAAATGGAACTGCAAAATTCCCATGCGGCGGTGACGCTCGATCCTAAAGGGCAGATGAGGTTGCGTGCGAGTATCAGCGGGTTTAATCCAACCAAGCGAACCAATAATCCGATAACGTTAAATTATACGCACCAAGAAAATATGTTTGAATTGTGGAATATGATTGACTATGGCTCGCAATTTGAACAAAATCTGCAATATAAACTTTATAAGCAATTAGACAAAGACAAATGATAAAACACCTTAAATTTCAACCGCACTTTTTTATTTTGTCGGCAATGTTCACGCTTACAGCTTGCACACCGACCATTCAATTGGATACACCAAAGGAAGGCATCACCATTAATATGAATGTGGTGGTGGACCATAATATTAAAGTGGAAATGGATGAAAAATCTCAGAAAGCAGTGAGTGAAGTAGAACCTGCGAAGAAATAATTGAATCAATTAAAAAGGCCATCTGAATATTAGATTTTAGATGGTCTTTTTTATTTTTAAGTGCGGTTAAATTTCACGAAAATTTTACTTAATCTTTACTTCATTTACAGTTTATTATCTTTATATTTAGGCGTATGATGACTATTAGTTTTACATAACTCCTAAATTTATTTAGGTAAATATATTATTTCTATTTGATAGGAGATTGAATGATGAAAAAATTATTCACAGCAGTACTTTCTGCGGTAGCGATGGCTGTACCTTTTTTTGCTTCTGCGAATACTGCGCCACAAACAGAACAAAGCGCAGTACAACCGGAAAAAGCAAAAGGCGTTTGGATTGATGTACGTTCAGCCGAGGAGTTTAACGCAGGTCATTTACAAGATGCGGTGAATATTCCTCACGATAAAATCATTGAAGGTGTTAAAGCGATTGGTTCAGATAAAGATGCACCGATCAACCTTTACTGTCGTAGTGGTCGCCGTGCTGAAGCGGCACTCACTGAGTTGAAAAATGCAGGCTATACCAATGTAACCAACCACGGCGGTTATGAAGATTTGGTTAAAAAAGGTTTGAAATAAACATCCCATTATTTAAAGCAAAATCCCCTAGAGCAGAACAGTAGGGGATTTTTACTATAAAGAGCGGTCAAATTTTTAAGTGTTTTGCAAATCATCTTAAAAACTTGACCACTTGCATCATTATCAAGACTGCAGCCGTCTGAAACATTGATAGACCGGTTACTGATATCCGCTTTCTGCTACTTTTGTCCATTTTGCCAATGTCTGCTTCATCTGTGCCTGAGGGATGAAGCGGGCCATCCGTTCTACTTCCTTGCCTTGATAAAACAGCAGCCATGCAGGTACGGTTAGCACGTGGAAACGTCCGGCCATTTCGGGTATTTCAGCAATATCGGCTTTTACGGCATACACATTTCCTTCCTCCGCCAAAGCTGAGTCAAGCTGGGCGCCCACGACCGTACAAACACCGCAGATTGGGGCTTTGATGTACAGTGATACTAAAGAGTGTGTGGCGATGGCCTGTTCGATGTCTTTCAAAGTGTGCAGTTGTTGCATGCCATGTACTCCTTTGAGCGATTAAGCACGTTTCAAATTATCTACCGTGTCGTGATTGACGATGGCGGCGAACGTGCCGTCCAGTTTGGCAATTTCGGCTTTGTCTTCATCGCTGAGAGCAAAAGTCCACCGCTTCAAGTTGATGTTTTATCATTAACCGAACACTTTTTTCAAGTGTACTTGATAGTCTGCTAAGTATTGTTCTACTTGTGGATTTTTAACTACATCGTTACATGTAAATGTCGGTAAACGGCTCATACCGAGGAATTCGTTGAGTTTATGAAAGTGCATGTACAAGTCATCCACGCTTTTTCCTTCAAAAAAATCGCCTTCACGGGTGAATGCTTCAATCGGCGCATTCCAAGTAACCGAAAGCATGTGTTTTTTGCCATGCAGCAAACCACCTGTGCCAAATCCTTCGGTCGGGCTGACACGATGGCGGCCGTCATTTTGATAAAGTTTTCCGTGTCCGGCGATAAATACTTCGTCTATGTATTTCTTCACTGTCCAAGGCTCGTGCATCCACCAAACAGGCATCTGCCAAATCACGGCATCCATCCACAAGAATTTTTCGATTTCTGCCTCAACATCATAGCCAGCATCAATCACAGTTTCTTTTACATTGTGTCCAAGTGCGGTCAAAACTTCTTTTGCTTTTTTGTGAAGCGTGTTGTTTAACTCACCATGCGAATGGCCGAATTCTTTACCACCGTTTAATAATAAAATGTTCATTTTTACTCCTAGAATAAATAATTTATAAAAAAGGATGTGATGTTTACGGATATTGTCTTCTGTTTACTCTCATGAAAGTGCGGTTATTTTATGATTTGTTTTTATTGAGATAAATAGGGTTTAGCTTTATGATGTAATGAATTAAATTCACTAATAAAAGAGAGTTTAAAGAGAAAATGCAGAACTTTAACGAACTGAATTATTTTTTGACGTTGGCGCAAACGCAGAGTTTTGTGAAAGCGGGGCAACTTTTGGGGATTTCTTCTTCGGCGTTGAGCCATAGCATGAAAAATTTAGAAACGCGGCTGAACCTGCGTCTGTTCAACCGCACTACACGCAATGTGTCGCTGACCGAAGCCGGGCAACAGCTTTTCGACCAACTTTTCCCACTTTATCAAGCCATAAACCAAGAAGTCGATGCATTAAATGATTTTTTGAATACGCCATCGGGATTGATTCGCATCAATGCCCCTGCAATAGCAGCGGAAGCCGTGTTGTATCCAAAATTAAAGCCGATTTTGAACCAATACCCGAAAATCCGCTTGGAAATCGTGGTGGACGATCGTTGGGCAGATATTGTGAAAGAAGGATTTGATATGGGCGTTCGGTTAGGTAACAAGGTAGCGAAAGAGATGATTGCGGTGCCAATTTCCGCACCGCTCAAAATGGTATTGGTTGCCTCGCCCGATTATTTGGCGCAACACGGTTCACCGAAAAATATTGATGATCTGCAACAGCACCGCCTTATCGGCATAAAACTCTCCGCTGAACACGGCACGGAGATACAGTGGGAATTCAAATACAAAAAAGAGCTGATTACGTTCACACCAAGATCGCACTTTTCCATCAACAATCATCTGCGCCTGCAAGCCGTTTCAGATGGCCTTGGCATTGCGTGGATAGCACATATGAGCGTAGCGGATGCACTCAATTCGGGGCACCTGGTTGAGCTGTTGCCTGAGTATGCTATGACTTACGAACCGCTTTACCTTTATTACCCCAGCCGCCGCGGGCATTCCAATGTGTTTAAGCTGATTGTGGATGCGTTAAAAGTAAAAGCCGTTTGAAATTTCAGGCGGCCTTTTTCATAACAAAGAGCGGTCAAATGTTGAGGTGTTTTTGCAAATCATCTTAAAAATTAGACCGCTTGTATTGTCCTCATTACACTAATTCTTATCTATTCGCTTAATCAATAAAAAGACCGCCAGTACTAATGCAATCGCACCGCAAATCAAGCTTGGTAT
>CAKQTN010000005.1:0-39071 GCA_934276625.1 uncultured Haemophilus sp. | reverse complement strand
TTTACCGTGGTCAACGTGGCCGATTGTACCCACGTTTACGTGCGGTTTTGTACGTTCAAATTTTTCTTTAGACATTTGTTTAGTTTCCTAGAAAATGCTCTATAAGCCATTCGACTTATAGAGCGGATTGTTACAAAAAATTATTTTTTACGCGCTTCAATTACTGCAGCAGCAACACTTGTTGGCGCTTCAGCATATTTTAACGGTTCCATTGAGTATGATGCACGACCTTGAGTTTGTGAACGTAAGTCTGTTGCATAACCGAACATTTCAGAAAGTGGAACTTCTGCATCGATTTTAACAACGAATTCGTTCGCTTCTTGACCGTTAACCATAGCACGACGACGGCTTAAGTCACCGATTACATCACCCACATACTCAGGTGGAGTTTCTACTTCAACTTTCATGATTGGCTCAAGTAGAACTGGGTTTGCTTTAGCGAACGCTGCTTTAAATGCTAAAGAAGCCGCTAATTTAAACGCTAATTCTGATGAGTCAACATCATGGTATGAACCGAAGTGTAAACGTACACCAATATCTACTACCGGATAACCCGCTAATGGACCAGATTTAAGCTGTTCTTGGATACCTTTATCAACTGCAGGAATGTATTCACCAGGGATTACACCACCTTTGATTTCGTTTACAAATTCGTAACCAGGACCTTCTGGATCTAATGGGTATAAGTCAATAACAACGTGACCATATTGACCGCGACCACCAGATTGTTTTGCGTGTTTACCTTCCACATCGTTAACACGAGTGCGGATAGTTTCACGGTAAGATACTTGTGGTTTACCGATATTAGCTTCCACTTTGAACTCACGTTTCATACGGTCAACGATGATGTCTAAGTGTAACTCACCCATACCAGAAATAATGGTTTCACCAGATTCTTCATCAGTGTGAACACGGAATGAAGGGTCTTCTTGAGCAAGACGACCTAATGCAAGACCCATTTTTTCTTGGTCAGCTTTAGTTTTAGGTTCTACTGCTACAGAGATTACTGGCTCTGGGAATTCCATACGCTCAAGGATGATTGGTGCTTCGATTGCACATAATGTATCACCCGTAGTGACATCTTTTAATCCGATTGCTGCAGCGATATCGCCCGCACGAACTTCTTTGATTTCTTCACGTTTGTTAGCGTGCATCTGTACGATACGACCAAAACGTTCACGTTTTTGACGTACAGAGTTTAATACTGTATCACCAGAGTTAATTACACCTGAGTACACACGGAAGAAGGTTAAGTTACCTACGAATGGGTCAGTTGCAATTTTGAATGCTAATGAAGAGAACGGCTCATCATCGCTTGCGTGACGTTCACCTTCAGTTTCATCTGGGTTGATACCTTTGATTGCTGGAATATCAGTTGGTGCCGGTAAGTATTCAACAACTGCATCAAGCATCGCTTGAACACCTTTGTTTTTGAATGCAGAACCACAAGTTACCAAGATGATTTCGTTTGCTAATACGCGTTGACGAAGACCTGCTTTGATTTCTTCTTCGCTTAACTCTTCACCACCAAGATATTTTTCCATTAATTCTTCAGTTGCTTCAGCTGCTGCATCAACAAGGTTTTGACGCCATTCTTCACACGCTGCTTGCATATCTGCTGGAATATCTTCATAAGTGAAGGTCATACCTTGGTCAGCTTCGTTCCAGTTGATCGCTTTCATTTTGATCAAATCAACAACACCAGTGAAACTTTCTTCTGCACCGATTGGAAGTTGAAGAGGAACAGCATTCGCACCTAAACGAGTTTTAAGTTGTTCAACAACACGTAAGAAGTTAGCACCAGTACGGTCCATTTTGTTTACGAACGCAATACGTGGAACTTGATATTTGTTAGCTTGACGCCATACAGTTTCAGACTGAGGTTGAACACCACCAACCGCACAGTAAACCATTACCGCACCATCAAGAACACGCATAGAACGTTCTACTTCAACAGTAAAGTCTACGTGTCCCGGGGTATCGATAACGTTGATACGGTGTTGTGGGAACTGTTGTGACATACCAGACCAGAATGCGGTAGTTGCCGCAGAGGTAATGGTAATACCACGCTCTTGTTCCTGTTCCATCCAGTCCATTGTTGCTGCACCATCGTGTACTTCACCAATTTTGTGACTTACACCAGTGTAGAATAAGATACGTTCAGTGGTAGTAGTTTTACCAGCATCGATGTGCGCACTAATACCGATATTACGATATCTTTCAATAGGGGTTGTACGAGCCATTATTATAACCTTGTTAAGTTTAATATCTGTTTATATAAGGGTAAGGCTTCATCGAGGATGAAGCCCTTAAATTTTAAAAGCGTATTACCAACGGAAGTGAGCAAATGCTTTATTAGCTTCAGCCATACGGTGAACGTCTTCACGTTTTTTCACAGCTGCGCCTTTGTTATCTGATGCATCAGATAATTCATTTGCAAGACGTAAAGCCATTGATTTATCACCGCGTTTACGTGCAGCTTCAACGATCCAACGCATACCTAATGCGTTACGACGAACTGGACGTACTTCAACTGGCACTTGGTAAGTAGAACCACCAACACGACGAGATTTAACCTCAACGGTTGGGCGAACGTTTTCAAGTGCAATTTCAAATGCTTCTAAAGGTTCTTTACCTGTGCGTTCTGCAAGTTTGTCTAACGCACCGTAAACGATGGTTTCAGCAACGGATTTTTTACCGTCTACCATTAATACATTAATAAATTTTGCAAGTAACTCTGAACCGAACTTCGGATCTGGAAGAATCTTGCGTGGTTCAACACTACGACGACGTGGCATTGCGAATTTCTCCGTATATTTAATCTTCAGGGTATCCAAAACTCTATAAAAATTAACCGCACTTTAAAGTGAGTTAATGTGATACTGGAGTTTCTGATTTAAATTTTTACTAATTTAGACGTTTGGCCTTACTTAACGGAGTTCCATTAAGCTTTAGGACGTTTAACGCCGTATTTAGAACGACCTTGTTTACGATCTTTAACGCCTGCACAGTCTAATGCGCCGCGTACAGTGTGGTAACGAACACCTGGTAAGTCTTTAACACGACCACCACGGATAAGCACAACACTGTGCTCTTGAAGGTTGTGACCTTCGCCGCCGATGTAAGAAGTTACTTCAAAGCCATTAGTTAAACGAATACGACATACTTTACGTAATGCTGAGTTCGGTTTTTTAGGTGTAGTTGTGTATACACGAGTGCACACACCACGTTTCTGCGGGCAAGCCTCTAATGCAGGAACGTTACTTTTTACAACCTTTTTCACACGCGGTTTGCGTACTAGCTGGTTGATAGTTGCCATTAAAAAAGCTCCAGTTTAAATGTTATTCATAATAGAATGTTTGTTACAAAATCTATCTCTCCATCCAATAGACAGAAGAAATAGACGTTGAATTTTAAAGAGTTCCCAGGGTAATGTCAAGTATCACACTCTTTGCGCTTAACAGCCACCTTCATCAGATATCGTTAAGGCTTGAGGATTAAAAATCAATCCACCATAACACCCGCCCCCCATAACTGAGAATCTAGGTAAAGGTTTTCCCTCTTTATCATAAATAGTTTTTACTTTTGGTGATGGGTTACCATTTTCATCATAATCATAAATAGCGAGAAAATATCCCTTTCCTTTGCTTTTATGTTCTGGTAATGGAAATAATTTACTTACTTGAACAAAACTCTGAAAATCAGCAAATTCAACTTTGGTCGCCCAAAATTCATACCCACGAATTATATGTATGGCATTAATTGGATAACCAAATGCCGTAGCATTCTGCAATAGGATTGTCACATCTTTAGAATGGTAATCTGCACCACCCTCACTAGCAATTTCATCACGTCTAACAATTTCTTGTTTTACGCTTCGTTTTTGTAATAAGGTCATGTTTTGTAAAAAATCTTCTTTACTTTCACACTCAACAACACCTAATACATGACATTTTACAAAATCAGTCAAATCTATTGATTGATTACTATTAACTTGTTTTTGCTTAGATGCTGCTGCGTTACTAAAGTACTCCCATAGCTTATTCGTATTTGTACTAATTTTTTCAAAGCCAGTTGGTAGTTCATAAGTTTGATTTTGAGGATTAAATAAAATTACTACCTTACCTTTCTTATTACCTATGCTTTTTCTATCCCATTCTTCTGCCCCACTTTGAGCCTTATCATTAAGCTTATATTTCACAAGCTTATAATTCAATTCAATCGGATAAAACGCCTCTGTTAGCTTTAGATTTGAATTAATTTTTGGCATACATTCAACACTTAGAGTCTCAAAACGCCACTCTTCATTATGACACCCAGTCACTATTTTCATTTTATTATCTACAGAGTAAACCCAGCTAATATCACCTTTCTCACCACCACTCCCTCCATCACGGCCGTCTAATTGAAAACCAAGTGTATCCTTTCCTAGCTTAACGACCGCAGCCTTACCAAGAAACTCTATATTTTTATTTTTAAATAATGGTTGTTGATCAAAGTTTTCTGAATTCATATATTCCTGATTTTCTAAAACCCATTCATCTAATGACTTTTTGAAAATGTATAAATAAAGTTCCTCATTATACCCTGCAGTTCCATAATTCAGCGCAACATAACGCTTTTCTCCTTCACTGGTTTGAATATCTTTTAAATCATAATCAATAAAAAAACTATCATCTTCCCAAGATTTACTCCATTTATCGTATACAGCTCTCGGATAAACTTTTTTGAGAATATGTTTGCCAAATTCTTCATTACTTAAATTAGTAGAAATTTGATTAAATTGACTACTCGAACTGGTGGAATTTGCTATAGATGCTTGTACTTCAGTACAAGTTAGGAAACAGCTAAATATAGAGATAAATAGTATTTTTTTCATAATAGAATCCTTATAATTATTGATCTAAGTATAGTGAACTCTGACTTAGCTTAAGAGATCTTCTATAATTATATGATTTTAAAATAATTTATTCCATCCCATCTTTACATTTCATACATTATCTTCAAGATATTTAATTCATTTAGTTTTACCTCTCTTTTCCAAATCAATTGCCTGCCTGAAACTAGGGTTTTATAATTTCAAGCAGAATTATTTTGTTGGCAATCATTATGTTACGTTCATTCATTTTTCATTTACGTTATTTCTATCATAAAAAACTTCGACAAACCCATCGTATCTCTCATAAAACCCTAGAGTTTATATGCTTACTGATTGGTGCGATATTTGTTGCGCTTTTTTCCTTTGGGTTTGCAAAACTCGCCGACATGGGGCTTGAATTTAATGCTTATTGGTCTGCCAAATACCCTCTCGCCGTTTGGTTCGTCTTGCCAATTGGTCTTGCATTTCTTACCTGGTTTACAGCCAAATACACACCTTATGTCGGTGGTAGCGGTATTCCACAAGTAATTGCCTCTATCAATCTTCCTTATAGTGGCTATAAAACAAAACTGGTTGAATTTCGCCAAACCATTTGGAAAATTCCGCTTACTTTCTTTGCAATGGTTATCGGTGCGTCTGTTGGACGTGAAGGACCCTCTGTTCAAGTGGGTGCGGCTGTCATGCTCGCCTGGGGAAATTTCTGTCGTAAATACAACTTTGCTTTCCGCGGATTAAGTACGAATGAACTCATCGCAACTGGTGCAGCAGGCGGTCTTGCTGCCGCCTTTAATGCCCCTTTGGCTGGGGTCATTTTTGCCATTGAAGAACTTGGTCGCGGCGTGATATTACGCTGGGAGCGACGCGTATTGCTCGGTGTATTAGCAGCTGGTTTTATTTTAGTGGCGATTCAAGGCAATAGCCCTTACTTTCCTGTCTATAAAGGCGCGACCTCTATTCCTTATTTATATCTTTGGCTTGCCATTTGTGGCGTAGTCTGTGGTGTACTGGGTGGTATATTTGGACGACTTCTTGCCAAAGGACTCGCAGGACTTTCTCCAGTCAAATGGCGTGACTGGATCCGCAAACACCCTATTTATGTGGCCTTATTACTCGGTTTAGTACTTGCAGCGATGGGAACCTACAGCGAAGGGCAAACTTATGGAACTGGTTATAATGTGGTCGCAAGAGCATTGGAAGGACAACTTGTTTCGCCTGAAGTGGGGATACTAAAACTCTTCGCAACAGTTACGACGTATTGGAATGGTATCGCGGGCGGAATTTTTACGCCATCTCTCACTACTGGCGCGGGTATCGGCACCATGTTATGGGAAATCAGCAACGGCATGGTCGATCAACGTTTCTTGGTTATTTTATGTATGGCAGCCTTTTTAGCGGGTGGCACACAATCGCCCGTGACAGCCAGCGTAGTGGTGATGGAAATGACTGGGGCTCAACCTGTGCTGATTTGGCTCTTGATTTCCAGTATCATTGCCTCCATAATTTCGCGCCAATTTAGTCCGAAACCTTTTTACCACTTTGCGGCTGGACGTTTCCGTCAACGAATGCAGGAACAACAAGCAGAAGATCTTCGCCGTAACAAGATTCAAGAGAAATAAAATATGTCAGAAAACCAACCGCACTTTTATCGTGGACGCTTTTCCGTTGCGCCAATGTTAGATTGGACGACACGCCATTGTCGCTATTTTCATCGCCAATTTAGTAAACATGCGTTGCTTTATACCGAAATGGTTACGGCTCCCGCCATTATTCATGCGAAATACGATCATTTAGATTTTGATTTGCAAGAAAACCCCGTTGCCCTACAACTTGGAGGAAGTGATCCCGCACAACTTAGACATTGTGCCAAATTAGCCGAAGAAAGAGGCTATCATGAAATTAATCTGAATGTGGGTTGCCCTTCCGATCGCGTGCAAAATGGTATGTTTGGTGCGTGTTTGATGGCAAAAGCAGATTTAGTAGCTGAATGTATTGCTGAAATGCAAAATGTCGTGAATATTCCTGTCACTGTGAAAACGCGTATTGGCATTGATGACTTAGATAGTTATGAATTTCTCTGCGACTTTGTCGAAAAAGTTCATCATGCAGGTTGCCAAGAATTTATTGTTCATGCACGAAAAGCCTGGCTTTCAGGATTAAGTCCAAAAGAGAATCGCGAGATTCCCCCTTTGGATTATGATCGTGTTTATCAATTGAAGAAAGACTTTCCACAGTTGACCATTGCAATTAATGGCGGCATTAAAACCATCGAAGAAATGAAACATCATTTGCAATTTGTGGATGGCATGATGGTTGGGCGTGAGGCTTATCAAAATCCATCGTTGTTGGGCTATATTGATCAAATGCTTTTTGATGCAAATGCGGATATCGTCACACCAAGACAAGCGGTGGAAGGCATGTTCCCTTATATTGAAAAACAACTGAGCCAAGGTATTTATTTAAATCATATCGTTCGACATATGCTTGGCGCATTCCAAAACTGCAAAGGGGCAAGACAATGGCGACGCTATTTAAGTGAAAATGCCTTTAAACAAGGTGCGGGAATCGAAGTGGTCGAAACAGCATTAAGCTTTGTGGAAACCAATTAAGCCTAAAATGCAAAGTGCGGTCAGAATTTAATAGATTTTCTGACCGCACTTTTGTTTTCTGAGAATTTAATTAGCACTGATGTTTTTGACGATATGCCACTAAATCTTCAATTGTTAACACCGAATAACCAAATTTTTTCGCAAATTCGATAATTTCTGCAGCGCGAGCCATGGTGCCATCATCATTCGTGATTTCACAAATCACACCCGCTGGTTTAAAACCACTTAAACGCGCTAAATCAACCGAGGCTTCAGTATGACCGCGACGCGCTAAAACGCCACCTTCTGCCGCGCGTAATGGGAAAACATGCCCAGGACGGTGAAGATCTGTCGGTTTCGCCTGATCTGCAATTGCCGCTTTTATTGTTGTGACGCGATCTTGTGCCGATACACCTGTTGACACACCTTCTGCCGCTTCAATCGTCACGGTAAACGCGGTTTTATTCACGCTATTGTTATGCTCAACCATCGGTGGCAAATCAAGCTGTTTGCATTGTTCATCGGTGATACATAAACACACGATACCGCTGCCATAACGAATAAGTTTTGCCATTTGTTCTGGCGTAATGGTTTCTGCTGGAAAAATTAAATCGCCTTCATTTTCGCGATCTTCATCATCCAACACTAATACGCCATTACCTTGTTTGAATGCGTTCAATGCGTTAATCACCCGTTCTTCGCCGGTCGCACCAAATGCAGATAAAATTGACTGATTCATCGTAATTTCCTTTGTTGTTACGTTAAAATTAACCAGAATCAGGGCTGAGAAATGCAAATAAATAGAACGGAAGTGGGAACCTAATCCGTTTTATTCTCTTTCATCCAGACTATACTGTCGGCTTTGGAATTTCACCAAATCTGCTAACCTTAAAAGTACAAAGCGAAACAATTTTGTAAAACGCAATCAAAATTGACCGCACTTTTAAGTGCTCGTGGGCTGTCACCACCGGTAGGGAATTTCACCCTGCCCTGAGAATGCAGGTCGTAGTATAACGTAAAATGTCGCTGTAAAAAATCATTCAATGAAAAATGTTTTTATTTGCACAAAGATTGCATAAAATAGGACTATTCAGCCACCTCGCAGTGGTCATTTAGCGAAGGATACATTATGTCGAACAAACACGATAAAAAAGTGGGTGTAATTTTCGGGAAATTCTACCCAGTTCACACCGGCCATATTAATATGATTTATGAAGCATTCAGTAAAGTGGATGAGCTTCACGTGATTGTCTGTAGCGATACCGAACGCGATTTAAAGCTGTTCTATGATAGTAAAATGAAACGCATGCCGACGCTACAAGATCGCCTTCGCTGGATGCAACAAATCTTTAAATATCAAAATGATCACATTTTTATTCATCACTTAGTTGAAGATGGCATTCCAAGTTACCCAAATGGTTGGCAAGCTTGGAGTGACGCAGTAAAAAATCTATTTGAAGAAAAACAATTTACCCCGACAATGGTATTTAGTAGTGAGCCACAAGACAAAGCGCCATACGAAAAATACTTAGGGCTCGAAGTTTCTTTAGTGGATCCTGACCGCTCTTTCTTTAATGTATCCGCAACGAAAATTCGTACTACACCTTTCCAATATTGGAAATTCATTCCGAAAGAAGTCCGTCCATTCTTTGCGAAAACCATTGCTATTTTAGGCGGTGAAAGTAGTGGTAAAAGTGTGTTAGTCAGCAAACTGGCTGCCGTATTTAATACCACTTCCGCATGGGAATATGGTCGTGAATATGTCTTCGAAAAATTAGGTGGCGATGAGCAAGCCATGCAATATTCTGACTACCCACAAATGGCGCTAGGTCACCAACGCTATATTGATTATGCGGTGCGTCATGCCCATAAAGTAGCAATTATTGATACTGACTTCATTACCACGCAGGCTTTTTGTATTCAATACGAAGGTAAAGCTCATCCGTTCCTCGATTCCATGATCAAAGAATACCCATTTGATGTAACAATCTTATTGAAAAATAACACAAAATGGGTGGATGATGGCTTACGTAGTCTAGGCAGTCAAAAACAACGTCAACAATTCCAACAGTTATTGAAGAAATTGTTAGATAAATACAAAGTGCCTTACATTGAAATTGAATCGCCAAGTTATTTAGATCGTTATAACCAGGTCAAATCTGTTGTGGAAAAAGTGTTAAATGATGAAGAACTTGAAGGTTTACAGCATACTAAACGCACATTGACCAACGAGAAATAACATGATTTTATTCGCAGGCGATCCGCACGGAAGTTATGAACATCTTTATCCTTTCGTGCAAGAAAATGACAACGTTGCCCTGATTATTTTGGGTGACTTGCAGCTTTCTTCGTCTGATGAATTAGATAAACTCGCAAAATATTGTGATATTTGGTTTATTCACGGCAACCACGATAGCAAAACCGTCGCCGCATTTGAGGCGATTTGGGGGACACATTGGAAATCGCGTAATTTGCATAATCGTGTTGTTGAAATCCAAGGTCAACGCATTGCCGGTTTAGGTGGCGTATTCCGCGGACAAATCTGGATGCCTCCCAATAAACCGATGTATTTTGACCCTATCCACTATTGCCAATATAGCCCTCAAGAAAAAATTTGGCGTGGCGGTGTACCATTGCGTCATCGCACGTCTATTTTCCCTTCTGATATCGAAGCCATTGAAAATGAACAAGCCGATATTCTAATTTGCCATGAAGCGCCTAAACCCCATCCAATGGGATTTCGTGTGATTAATCAACTCGCAGAAAAATTAGGGGTAAGACACGTTTTCCATGGCCATCACCACGATAACGTCGAGTACAAGACAAATTTCCCTTATAAAATCACGAATGTCGGTTTTAGAAGTGTCACAGACGTACAAGGAAATTACTTATTAAAAACTATTGATGATCGAGAAAAATGATCAAATAAAGCGTTAATTGTTTTTGATAAAAAGAAAAATTTGAAGAGAGAAGATGGCGCACCCGAAAGGATTCGAACCTTTGACCGCTCGGTTCGTAGCCGAGTACTCTATCCAGCTGAGCTACGGGTGCGTAGTGATGTTTTATTCTTCGTGACCATTTTAACTGATAGAGTCGATTTAAAATGGCGCACCCGAGAGGATTCGAACCTCTGACCGCTCGGTTCGTAGCCGAGTACTCTATCCAGCTGAGCTACGGGTGCAGAATAATAAAACTAAAAACAAATGGCGGTGAGAGAGGGATTCGAACCCTCGATGGAGTTTTTGACCCCATACTCCCTTAGCAGGGGAGCGCCTTCAGCCTACTCGGCCATCTCACCACAATCGGTTTGTGGGCGGTATAATACGTTTTTTTGAAAATATGTCAAATCATTTTTTGAAAAAGCGATGTTGGTTGCTTGATTTATCTACATTTTGCATAAATAAAGTGCGGTTGAAAAAACAAATATATTTCTCACCGCACTTTAATTTTTATCATCTCTAGCCTTTTAAAATTGCCCGCAGACGATCAAGCTGACTAGAGGTTTGTTGTTGCTTCTGCTCTACCGTTAATTTGGGCTTATCTTTTTCCCATAGCACATCATCTTGTGGCAACTCAGCCAAGAAACGACTCGGCTCTGGGCGAATTAACTCACCAAACTGACGCCGTTCACGACAAAGAGAAAAAGTCAGCGTTTGTTGTGCTCGAGTAATGCCCACATAAGCTAGACGGCGTTCTTCTTCCACATTGTCTTCATCAATACTCGTTTGATGCGGCAAAATCCCCTCTTCCATACCAATTAAATACACATGGGGAAACTCTAAACCTTTAGAGGCATGCAATGTCATTAATTGCACTTGATCGCTCTCGTCATCATCTTCACCTCGTTCCATCATATCGCGCAAGGTTAAACGGGTAACCACTTGATTTAAAGTCATCGGCTCATTCACGTCATCACCTTTGAGCATATCCTCTACCCAGCTAAATAAGATTGCCACGTTTTTACTTTGCATTTCGGCAGCTTTCGGGCTGGTGGCATACTCATACAAATATTCTTCGTAATGCAATGAAGAAAGTAAAGCACGCACAGCCGTTTCAGGATCGGAACGTAAACTTTGATCGTTTAACTCTACAATCCAACGACCAAATTTTTGCAAGGCATCATAGGCTTTTGGCGTGACTCGTTGCATCAGTTCAAACTCAAAAATCGCCTCAAATAAGCTGATATGTTTTTCCTGTGCCAAGTCACCTAATTTTTGTAGAGTTGCTGTACCAATTTCCCGTTTCGGTGTATTCACAATTCGCAAAAAGGCCGCATCATCATCTTGATTCACCAACAAACGCAAGTAGGCCATCATGTCCTTAATTTCAGCTCGAGAGAAAAAAGACGTTCCACCAGAAATTTTGTATGGAATACGGTTTTGCATCAGCACTTTTTCCAATAGACGGGATTGATGGTTACCGCGATATAAAATCGCATAATCCTTAAATTTGGTTTTACGGCTAAAACGATGAGCGATTAATTCCGCCACAATCCGTTCGGCTTCATGTTCTTCATTTTTCGCTTCAATGACTTGCAGTTTTTCACCTTCGCCTAAGTTGGAAAAAAGCTTTTTATCGAACACGTGCTCGTTGTTATCAATCAAAATATTGGCACAATGCAAAATACGATGAGTGGAGCGATAATTTTGTTCCAATTTGATAACTCGCAAACGCGGAAAATCATCACGCAAGCGCACCATATTTTGGGGACGAGCACCTCGCCAAGAATAAATGGATTGATCGTCATCCCCCACCACCGTAAAGCAAGCTCGCTCGCCTACCAGTAATTTAATCAGTTCATATTGGCTAGTATTGGTATCTTGATATTCATCCACCAACAAATAGCGGATTTTCTCCTGCCATTTTGACCGCACTTCTTCGTTCTGTTTGAAGAGTAAGGTCGGCAACATAATCAAATCATCAAAATCCAACGCATTATAAGCACGGATTTGCGCCGCATAACGCTCATAACATTTTGCAAAGGTTTGATATTTGGCATCTTTCGCTAAGGCATAAGCTTGTTTTGGCGAAACCAAATCATTCTTCCAGTTGGAAATAACGGAAATTAATTCACGCAGTAAGTCTTTATCTTCCTGCAGAACATCTGCCGTCAGTTCTTTTAGTAAGGCAAGTTGATCGTGCTCATCAAACAAGGTCATATTGGATTTAAAGCCTAAAGCTTTATATTCCCGTTTGATAATGTCGAAACCTAAGGTATGGAAAGTGGAAACAATCAATCCTTTGGATTTTTCTTTACCAATGGAATGGGCTACACGCTCTTTCATTTCACGAGCCGCTTTGTTGGTAAAGGTTACGGCGGCAATCTGTTTAGGCAAATAACCACAGTGTTCAATCAAATGAGCAATCTTATTGATGATCACGCGAGTTTTGCCTGAGCCAGCACCAGCCAGCACCAAGCAAGGCCCGCTGACATATTCGACAGCCTGTTGTTGTTGAGGATTGAGTTTCATATCTTAATGCAAATTAATTTGACCACGCATAAGGCAACAATGCGGTATCTAATAAAAATGACAGTGGCAAATCTAAAATAGGTAAACCCCATTTTTGTGCCATCTCTAAATCATAAGCCGCACCCGCGTAAGGTGTGTATTTCTCTGATGGGTCAATTAATTTCACCACCGTACCACAACCGGTTAACGCTAAAAGTGCGGTTAAAATCAGAAGTGTTTTTTTCATTCACGACGAGCTTTTAAGGCTAAATAGACGGCTTCCGGCACCAGTTCTTTCACATCGCCATGATGCAAGTAAATTTCTCGTACAATCGTGGAAGACACAAACGCCCATTTTTCTGTTGGAGGGAAAAACAAACTATCCACACCATCGGTTAATAAGCGGTTTAACGCAGCCAGTTGTAATTCATATTCGAAGTCCGTCGTTGTGCGCACGCCACGAATAATGGCAGTAATTTTTTTGGCTTTAATTTCATTCGCCAGTAAATCAGAGAATCCAAATACTTCCACATTGGGCAAATGCGCGACCGATTGACGCACGAGTTCAACGCGTTCTTCCAATGAGAACAATGGCTTTTTACTCGGGCTATTCGCAACCGCGACAAAAACTTTCGGGAAAATGACCGCACTTCGCGCAATAATATCTAAATGCCCGTTGGTAATCGGGTCAAACGTGCCAGGGTAAATTACACTTGTCATTTATGGTTCTCCGAAATATGGGTTAAATAAGGATGAAGCAAATCTAAAAGCCGTTGCAACGCACCACGATTCTCGATTAACACCTCATAACCTACATTACCTAAACGCTGACGAGCTTCTTTTGAATTCAATAACTTATCAATAATCTCTGCCAACGCTTTTTCTGTTGAGTTGATTTGCAACACACCTTGCACTTCTAAGAGCGAGGTAAAAACTTCAGGGAAATTGAAGGTATGCTTTCCACTCACAACAGGTAATTTAAACGCCAAAGGCTCCAGAGGATTATGTCCTCCATGTTTGACCAAACTTCCGCCGACAAACGCAATATCTGAAATACCATACATCAACATCAATTCACCCATGGTATCACCCAGAATCACTTGGGTATTCTCTGAAGGAATCTCACCCGTTGAACGGCGGATAAAGTTAAAGTTGGCTTTTTCAATTAAATCTGCCACTGGATTAAAACGCTCAGGATGGCGAGGCACCAGCAATAACAATAAGTTTGGATGTTTTTTTAGTAATAAATGATGCGCTTGTAAAATAAGCTCTTCTTCCCCTTCATGGGTGCTCGCCGCAATCCAAATTTGACGATCTTTCGCCCAGATCTCATGAAGTGTTGCAATGTCTTTGAGTAACTCGTCACTGACTACAAGATCATATTTAATATTACCAGTTAATTGCAGACGATCTTTCTCATAACCTAACGCTAAATAACGCTTTCCGCTAATACTATCTTGCGGTGCAATCAAGCTGATTTGAGAAAACATTCGTTGTAGATGTTGTTTAACTTTGCCATAACGTCTCGCTGAACGCGCAGAAAGACGAGCATTCGCCACAATGAAAGGAATATTTCGATGAGCCAAACAATCAATCAAATTTGGCCAAAGCTCCGTTTCAATGACAATGAATACTTTAGGTTGAATAAAATCAATAAAACGATTGATGACACAAGGTAAATCGTAAGGCAAATAACAATGCGTCACACTTTCCCCGAATGCGGCTTTTACGCGTTCAGAGCCTGTTGGTGTAACCGTTGTAAACGTGATTGGTAAATGTGGATATTCCTTCTGAATACGTTTTACTAGCGGTGTGGCTGCAATCACTTCACCGACTGATGCAGCATGAATGACGATCCCATCTTGCACGGGCTTAGCAAGAGTCGCATAAATACCATATCGCTCGCCTAAACGCTTACGATAATTCGGCGCCTTGAGACTTCGTAGCAACATGAAGAACAAGACAAAAGGCTGAATCAGATACATCAGGCAGGTATAAAAAAAACGCCACATAAAATAAATTCGGTTATACTTACAAAAATTTCGGCTAGTATAGCAAAAAAAGGATCAAAATATGCCAACAATTAGCGTTGCCATGATTGTCAAAAATGAAGCGGCAGATCTCGCTCAATGTCTCGATACGGTAAAAGATTGGGTAGATGAAATCATTATCGTCGATTCAGGCAGTACTGATAATACCCAAGAAATCGCAGAACAATATGGTGCAAAATTTTATTCGCATCCTGATTGGCCAGGCTTTGGCAAACAACGCCAACGTGCACAACAATATGTCACCTGTGATTATGTTTTATGGTTAGATGCCGATGAACGCGTCACTCCGAAACTTCGTGAATCCATTCAACAAGCAGTTCAACAAGATACGCCAAATACGGTTTATGATATTCCTCGTGTGAGTGAAGTGTTTGGGCGTGAGATTCGTCATTCTGGTTGGTATCCGGATTATGTGGTGCGTTTATATCGCACAAATTATGCGGGATATAACGATTCTCTGGTACATGAAAAAGTAGTTTATCCTGAAAACACGAAAGTACAGAAATTAACTGGCGATCTAGAGCATTTCACCTATAAAAGCATCCATCACTATTTGGTGAAATCTGCAGGCTACGCCAAAGCTTGGGCAGACCAACGCCAAACCAAAGGGAAAAAAGCGACGTTATGGCAAGGTATTAGCCATGCGATTGGTTGCTTTGTCAAAATGTACATTTTAAAAGCCGGTTTCTTAGATGGGAAACAAGGTTTTCTGCTTGCAGTACTTTCTGCCCACTCCACCTTTGTGAAATATGCTGATTTGTGGGAACGCAATCAACATTAATCAAAAACAAAAAGTGCGGTTAAAATTAACCGCACTTTTTTTATCTCTTTTAGAACAAGAAAATTAGTTTTTCGCTGCTGCCGCTGCTTTCACGATTACTGCAAACGCAGGCGCTTTAAGTGAAGCTCCGCCCACTAACGCACCATCGATATCTGGTTGAGTGAATAATTCTGCTGCGTTAGCATCATTTACTGAACCACCGTATTGAATGATCACTTGATCTGCTACAGCTTGTGATTTTGCTGCGATGTGGCCACGGATAAATGCGTGAACAGCTTGAGCTTGTGCTGGAGTTGCTGATTTCCCCGTGCCGATTGCCCAAATTGGTTCATAAGCAATCACGGCACCATTAAATGCTTCTACACCTAATGCGTTGATCACTGCATCAATTTGACGCGCACATACTTCTTCCGTTTTGCCAGCTTCGTTTTCAGCTTCAGTTTCACCGATACATAATACTGGCACTAAACCTGCTTCTTTTAATGCACCAAATTTTTTCGCTACGAATTCGTCGCTTTCTTTATGGTAAGTACGACGCTCAGAGTGACCGATAATGATGTATTTTGCACCAAAATCTTTTAACATTTCAGTTGAAATATCGCCGGTGAAAGCACCTTTAACATTCACATCAACGTTTTGTGCACCTAAAGCAATTTGGCTGCCTGCAAGTGCCGCTTCAGCTGTACCTAAGTACATAACAGGTGGGGCAATTGCCACATCACAACCTGTTACACCTTGTAATTCAGCTTTTAATCCTTCGATTAATTCTTTGGTAAAGGCTTTGGAACCGTTTAATTTCCAGTTACCCATCACTAAAGGACGACGTGCCATTTTTTGTTTCTCCATATTGAATAAATAAAAAGTATGTTTACTATACCAAACTTTGAACAGATTTCTTTGTGCAAAATCACATTTTGAAAATTTTTTTGGGGAAATGATGATTATTTTGTGCTAAAAAGCTACAATCTACTGTACGGAACCGATAAAAAATAACCAATTTTATAAATAAACGGAAAATAGGTCTGGTAACAATGAAAATTTTCAAAGCCGAACAATGGAATATAGAAGTGCTTGCTCCACTCTTTGAAGCCTATCGACTTGCCAACGGAATGAGTGAAAATCCTGACCGCACTTTAACCTTTCTAACAAATCGTATGCGTTTTAATGAAAGCATGTTTTTTATTGCTGTAAACGAAAATGCACAAGCGATTGGCTTTGTTCAACTTTATCCTCGCTTATCTTCTTTACAACTACAACGCTATTGGCAATTAACTGATATTTTTGTCAAAGAAGATAAACATCAAGCCGAGATTTATGCAGCGCTTATTTCTAAAGCAAAAGAGTTTGTCCGTTATACACAATCTAACCGTTTAGTAGCGGAATTAAGCCAAGCTCAACAGAGTATTTTAGAACGCGAAGGATTTAAGCTAAACACGAAAAAAAGTTTGTTTGAATTAACTCTCTAATGCATACGCTCCTCAATCAATATTGGGATTACTTGCGAATTGAACGCCAAGTAAGCCCACATACCCTCACTAATTATCAACATCAACTGGATGCCATTTTAGCGATTCTCGCTGAAAAAGGTATTCAGCACTGGCAGCAAGTAAATCCAAGCGTGGTTCGCCTTATTTTGGCGGAAAGCCGTAAGCAAGGTTTAAAAGAAAAGAGCTTGGCATTACGTTTATCAGCTCTTCGTCAGTTTTTCAGCTATCTTGTGCAACAAGGGCAAATGAAAGTGAATCCGGCAACGGGTATTTCAGCGCCGAAACAAGGCAAACATTTACCAAAAAATATTGATGCTGAACAGGTCCAAAAATTGCTTTCAAATGACAGCAAAGATCCGATTGATTTGCGTGATCGCGCCATGATGGAATTGATGTATAGCTCGGGGCTTCGCTTATCTGAATTGCAAGGCTTAAACCTCAATAGCATTAACACTCGAGTACGAGAAGTCAGAGTGATTGGTAAAGGAAACAAAGAACGAATTGTGCCTTTTGGACGCTATGCTTCTCATGCAATTCAGCAATGGTTAAAAGTACGCCCTTTATTTAATCCAAAGGATGACGCCCTTTTTGTTAGCCAACAGGGAAATCGCCTTACTCATCGCTCTATTCAAAAACGAATGGAAACCTGGGGCATTCGACAAGGATTAAACAGCCATCTCAATCCGCATAAACTGCGTCACTCTTTTGCTACTCACATGCTGGAAGCGAGTTCAGATTTGCGGGCTGTTCAAGAGCTTTTAGGACACAGCAATTTGTCCACCACGCAAATTTATACGCATTTAAATTTCCAACATCTTGCTGAAGTGTATGATCAAGCCCATCCTCGAGCAAAACGAAAAAAATAAACAAAGTGCGGTCAAAAATCGTCGTCTTTTTAACCGTACTTCTAAACAAAAAGGCTACCTTTTGGTAGCCTTTATTCATTCAACTATAAGCTAAATGCTTGAATATAAGGAAGTTTACCTTTCTTCAGCATGTCTTCAATACCGCTTTGGTGATCATTTTCACCTAAACCACGTAATTCGAAGGTGACACCAACGCTGTTGTCATAAACCACTTGATCGTTACGTTGATTTTGGCGACTCGTCACATAACGTCTTGCGCCAACGCCTAAAGACCAACAGCACGAGTTATATTGCACGCCCACATATTGCTCAACCGGTTTTTTCAATGCAATATCTTGATAGTATTTTCCAACAAGCGCCCAGTTATCCGACACTTCCCATGCAGCCACAACACCAACCTGTTTAATGTCTTGTTGATAACGGTTTGCGGAAGCACCCAAGTTTTGGTTGATGTACTCTTTGCTCGCATAACGATAATTTAACTGAATCAGATTGTTCTTCATCGGGTTAAATTCCAAACTGCTATTCGCTAAGGAGGCTTTATCTAACAGCGTATCATATTGGTAGCTACCACGCCAATTCCATTTATCGCTAATTTTCCAGTTAGACTCCAAGGCCCAAGAAGAAGAGGATTTTGGCGTACGATTATTTGGATTATCATCAATTTTTGATGCCGTTAAATAATAAATTTGTCCTGCTGAGAAATTGAAACGCTCATCGGCATTTTTATCATAAAAACGAGTTGTTCCCCCAACTGTCACCTGGTTTGCTGATGAAATACGGTCTAAACCACTATAACGACGATCTCGGAACAAAGAATAATAATCTTGTTGAACTAGCGCAGAATCATAACCAAAACCAAGGTAATTATTTACACGTTTTGAACCAATATTACTTTGATCTTTGTATGGTCGATACAGATATTGAACATGAGGTTCAAGCGTTTGTGTATAACTATCAAATAAAGTTTTATTGCTCGCTAAAACCGTTTGTAAATCTACTTTTAATTGTGGCAATACACGATTTACCGATTTTTGTACGTCTTCCGCCGAAGAAGAAGAGCCTTTTTTCTGGTTATAATGGGTCGCGTAAAGTTTAGTCTCAATATTCAAGCTACCATATTTATTTGACATCGCTGTTGCCAAACTTGGTTCAACATGAAAACGCCATGCTGTTGGCATCAAGGTACTATCATTATCAAAACGTACTGCTTGTGAGAATAACTTGAAATCCACCCAACCGTTCGCCAAATCATTTTTGTAATAATTAAAGTCGATTTGTGGCATTGCACGGTAAGGCCCCACAGAAACTTCATCAAAAATTTGGAATTGACGCGCAGAAATTGCAAAGTTGTAATTTGGTTTATAGTAAGCAATACGAGCATATTGGTTTGCGTAACCATCAGTACTGCTACCATAATCGGAATCAAAATCGGTAAAATAACGTTTATCGCTCACTTTTGTGTAATCGATATTTAAACGCCAGTTTTCAAGAAAAGAAGAATGATGTTTCCAATAGAATAAATGACGCTTACGGCTATCGCTAGTATATTCATCATAACGATCACGTCCTAAATATTCTCCCGCAAGTTTACCTTCACCAACTGGTGTCAAATAACGGAATTCACCATTTAATTGCCAGCCACGGCGTGACATATATTTTGGTGCAAATGTGGCATCGTAATTGGGAGCAATGTTCCAATAAATTGGTTGTTTATACCAATAACCATCACGGCTAGAATGACCGACTGTTGGCATTAATAAACCTGAACGACGACGATCACCAATCGGTAATTGTAGATAAGGAGTATAGAATACTGGCACACCTAATACTTTAAAACGTGCATGCCAAAATTCAGCATATTCTTCTTTAATGTGCTGACGGATCTCAGAGGCATCTACCGCCCAAGCATTATCATCTGGCAAACAAGAGGTAAATGTTGCATTTTTCATTACGCGGTAATTATCGCCCAACTCGATTTCTTGTGCTTTACCACGACCTTGGCGTCCTACAAGTTGGTAGTCTGCATCAGTGACGTTACCGTTTTTGCTATCTAAATTAAAACTCGCATCATTACCTAATAGATTAATTTGATTATCTTTGTAATCAAATCCGCCTCGCAAATAAGCCCAGCGTTGAGTTTGATTGCCCTCACCTGTTTGCTTGACTTCAACTGAATTCCCTACCAAATGGCGGTTTCCTTGTTTCAAATCCACATTGCCTTGATAAATTGCCTGAGTTGGCTGATTAATCTCTGCTTTATCTGCTTCAATATAAACTGGTAAGTTATTGACATCACCTTTCACAACTTTCCCAGTAAAGTGAGGCACGCCGAGTAAGCATTGAGCATGCAGATCTGCCAGACTTTGTTGACTATAAAGTGCGGTCAGAATTGAGATTGAAATTAAGGTATATTTTTTATTCATAATTCAGTTCTTATTCAGATGAAATTAGGGGGATTATACTGGAATATCACTTACAACAACAGCCATTTATATGGTCGTTAACTAACCCCATAGATTGCATAAAGGCATAACATGTAGTTTCCCCAACAAAGACAAAACCACGTTTCTTCAACGCTTTTGACATTGCTTTTGAGATTTCAGTTCTAGCGGGCACCACAGAAATATCGGGGACATCATTAATAATCGGTTGATGATTCACAAACGACCACACAAAATCACTGAAATTTTCACCGCACTTTTCCATGGCTAGATAGGCTTTGGCATTTTTCACAATGGCTTCCAGTTTTGCCCGATGGCGAATAAGCCCGGTATTTTCCATGCAACGATCAATATCCTGTTCGGTCATTTGCTCGATTTTGGCTGGGTCAAATTGATGGAAGGCTGCTCGATAGGCTTCGCGTTTTTTCAATACGGTGATCCAGGAAAGCCCCGCTTGTTGCCCTTCTAAACAAATTTTTTCAAATAGCTTTTGGCTATCAAATTGTGGCTTGCCCCATTCCTTGTCATGGTAGTCGATATAAATTGGAAGTTCACCCACCCAAGGGCATCTTGTACTCATGCCATATCCTTTTTGAGTTGTTCATAGATTGCGACAAAATCGGGCATTACCCCACGCCATAAACAAAATGAATGGGCGGCTTGCGCCACCAACATACCAAAACCATCGCTGACATTATTCAGACCTAAGGATTTACAGTAGGCAATAAAAGGCGTATCGCTGCCTTTGGCATATTGCATGTCATAACAGGCGTGGACCTCTGATAAGATTGAGGCATCAACAGCGGCGGTATGTCCGCTTAATCCAGCCGAAGTTGCATTGATCACTAAATCGTAGGTTTGCGCGGGAATCGCACCCATCGCGACAGCTTCAATTGTGCCGTAAGGCTTGAACTTATCTGCCAGTTGTTGTGCTTTTTCTAGGGTGCGGTTAGCCAAGACAATCTGCTGCTGTGCTTCCAATAAAGGCAGTAATACTCCTTTGGTTGCTCCGCCAGCACCTAAAATTAAAATGCGTTGTTGTGGCTGAATCCAACCTAAGCGTTGTAAATCTGTCACTAAACCAATGCCATCGGTATTGTCCGCATAAAGTTTGCCGTTAGATAATTTTTTTAGTGTATTACAGGCTTCTGCCAGTTTCGCCCGTTCGCTATGTTCGTCAGCGAGCGCATAGGCGCGTTCTTTAAATGGTGCAGTGATATTGCAACCTTGTGCTCCTTCAGAAAAAAAGGCCTGCAATTGCTGCTCAAAATCCTCAAGATCACCTAATTTGGCAACATATTCCATCGTTTGCTGGGTTAGCTTGGCAAATAAGCGATGAATCAACGGGGATTTACTTTGGGCAATCGGATTGCCCCAAACGGCATAGTGCTGCATATCTTATCCTTGTCTGAATAGTTGGTTTGTGAGCAAATCGCGAATTTCCGATGGATTTTGTGCTTGGCCGACTGCTTCATCAAGCACGGGAAAATCTGCCCCAAATTGGGAACGCACAGCATCTGCGTTGCGGCAAGGTGATAAACCAGTTAAATTCGCACTGGTCGAGGTGAGGGCAAAGCCTGTTTTTTCGCATAAGGCTTTGACGGCAGGATGAGTACATAAACGCACCGCAATGCTATTAAATTGCCCCGTCAGAAAATGTGGGACTTCTGCCTTTGCCGGCACCACCCAGGTGATTGGATGTTCATATTGTGCCTGTAAGCGTGCAAGCTGTTCGTCAGACAAATGGGAAAAATCAACAAAAGGCTGCAAAAAATGCAAGCTCGGCGCGACTAAAATAAGGCCTTTTTCAATCGGACGTTGTTTTAAATCAAGCAATTTTCTGACCGCACTTTCACTTAGTGGATTACAGCCCAAACCGAATACCGCCTCAGTAGGATAGGCAACGACTTCGTCTTGCATTAAACGGGTGGCAATTTGTTGTACATTCATTTTTCGTTCTCAAAAATATGTCGACAGCCTTTATTCGCACACTGCCACACTTGCTGTTCGGCATTTTCACTTTTTAATAGCGCAAGTGGAAAATGGCATTGTGGACAAGGCATGGCATAGGGTTTTGCCGGCAAGGAAAATTTACAATGGGGAAAGTTATCGCAACCATAAAAGATTTTCCCTTGTCGTCCGCGACGGGCAACCAAATGTCCTTTATGGCATTCCGGGCAGTCTATAGATTGTTCTTCATCCTGTTGCTCATGCACCACAAAATCACAATCGGGATAATGACTACAACCGATGAACATGCCAAAGGCACCTTGTTTGAGTTGGAGTGGATTGCCACATTGCGGGCAGGTCTCATCAAGCTCTTTCAACACCTTATGTTCCACCTTATGCAAGGGGCGCAAATAATCACAGGCGGGATATGCGGTACAACCTAAAAACAGTCCCTTTTTACCCTGTTTCATTTGCAGAGGCGCGCCGCATTGTGGGCAATATTCTTCGTGTTTTGTGTGTTGGAAAAGACTTTGACTCATACGCTGTCCCTATGCTTGTAGCATTACTTCCAATTCTTCTTGGACCGCTAACCAATCCATTTCGACTTCTTCCAATGCTTTCTTCACCTCTACTTGCAGTGCCAAAAGTGCGGTCAATTTTTCTTTATTTTCTGCACTGTATAGTTCGGAATCTGCCAATTGGTTTTCAATCTCCGCAAGTTTGGAGGCATGCTTATTCATTTTTTCCTCCAATTGAGAGATTTGTTTACGAAGAGGCGCGGTTTGTTGGCGCAGTTCGGCCTCACGACGTTTTTGTTCCTTACGGTTTAGCATGGAATTTTCATTGTCGTCATTTTTCTCCGAGGATTTATTTTCTGGTGCACTGTTTTGTTCATTCAGCCATTTTTGATAATCCTCTAAATCGCCTTTGAATTCTTCCACTTTTTTATCGTGTACCAAATAGAATTCTTCCACGGTATTACGTAGTAAGTGGCGATCGTGAGAAACCACTACCAAAGAGCCCTCGTAATCCACCAGCGCTTCAGTTAGTGCCTGACGCATATCCAAATCCAAATGGTTAGTTGGTTCGTCGAGCAATAATAAGTTTGGTCGTTGCCAAACAATCAGCGCGAGCACCAAACGGGCTTTTTCTCCACCGGAAAAAGATTTCACCGCTTGATTAACTTTATCACCATGGAATGCAAAACTCCCAAGATAATCCCGTACCTGTTGCTCTGTTTGCTCCGGTGCGAGTTTCTGCATATGCCAAAGAGCGGATTCATCTGCGCGTAGCGTATCGAGCTGATGCTGAGCAAAATAACCGAGTTGCACGCCTTTAGCTAATTGCACCGTACCGGAAAGAGCGGTGAGCTCTCCCGCTAATAATTTAATTAAGGTTGATTTCCCTGCACCATTTTTCCCGAGCAAACCGATGCGTGAACCCGGCACTAAATTCAGTTTAATTTTACTTAAAATTTCTACCGCACTTTCACCGCTGCCATAACCTGCGCTCGCCTGTTCAATCATCACTAAAGGATTCGGCAAGGATAGCGGTGGACGGAATTCAAAGGTAAAAGGATTATCCACATAAGCCGGTGCAATTAGCTCCATGCGCTCCAAGGCTTTCATACGGCTTTGTGCTTGTTTGGCTTTGGTCGCTTTGGCTTTAAAGCGGTCGATATACTTCTGTAAATGGGAAATTTTTTGTTGTTGCTGACGATACATCGCCGTTTGTTGTGCCAGTTTGGTTGCCCGTTGCACTTCAAAGGAGGAATAATCGCCTGTATATTCGTTTAGCTTCTGATTTTCGATATGAAGGATTTTCGTCACAATCGGATCGAGAAAATCACGGTCGTGGGAAATTAATACCAAAGTACCTTGATATTGCACTAACCAACGTTCTAACCAAATCACTGCATCCAAGTCCAAATGGTTGGTTGGCTCATCCAGTAATAATAAATCTGATGGACAAAGCAATGCTTGCGCCAAATTCAATCGCATCCGCCAACCACCGGAGAAGGATTTCACCGGTTGAGCGATTTCTTCTTGATTAAAGCCTAAACCATGCAATAGAGATGCTGCGCGAGATTGAATTGTCCAAGCATCTAAGGTTTCTAATTGCCCGTGAATGCGCGCAATCGCATGACCATCATTACGCTCATTGGCTTCGTTTAATTCCTGCTGTAAACGGCAATATTCGCGATCTCCTTGAATCACATAATCAATGGCGGGAATATTCAATGCTGGCGTTTCTTGATTCACCCAAGATACCCGCCAGTTAGATGGATAAGTGACTTCGCCGCCCTCTGGCGTTAATTCTTTTTTTAATAGGGCAAAAAGAGAAGACTTACCACAACCATTCTTCCCCACCAAGCCGACTTTTTGTTTCGGATTGATGGTTGCTGTGGCATTCTCAAGCAATTCGGTTTGCCCGCGCTTTAGGGAAATATTATTAAATACAATCATTTTTTCGAATACATCTGAATTTGTGCCTATTTTGCAATATTTTTCCTTTTCTCGAAACAGCCTATTCCAATTTTATCGATATTTCTGCCAGAAAAAACACGTATAATAATGCTCAACAAATCTATCATGAGGAAATAAAATGAAGCTCTCTATTCTTAATCTCGCCCCTGTTCGAGAAGGACAAACTTATTTGCAAGCGGTTGAGTCGATGGTCAATCTTGCAAAACATGCAGAGAACATTGGCATTGAACGCTATTGGATTGCTGAGCATCATAATATGAAAAATTTGGTGAGTTCAGCGACCGCACTTTTAATTCAGCATACGCTAGCCAATACAAAGACCTTGCGCGTTGGCTCGGGCGGCGTGATGTTACCGAATCATTCGCCTTATGTGGTGGCTGAGCAATATGGCACACTAGAGACGCTTTATCCAAACCGTGTTGAACTCGGTTTAGGGCGTGCGCCAGGAACGGATATGCAGACGGCTGCAGCACTTCGTCGAGGACGAAACAGTCTGGATTTCCCTGCTGAAATTGCGGAACTTCGCGGTTACTTTAAAGATTGCAACCCTGTTTCTGCTTACCCTTCTGCAGGCTTGAATATACCGTTTTATATTTTAGGATCGAGCACTGAAAGTGCCTATCTTGCGGCAGAACTTGGCTTGCCTTATGCATTTGCTTCACACTTTGCGCCACGCATGATGGAAATGGCGGTGGAGATTTACCGCAAAAATTTCAAACCATCGAGCTATCTTGCTGAGCCTTATGTCATCTTAGGAGTAAACGCGATTGTCGCCGAAACCGATAAAGAAGCAAGACAACTCGCGACGACGCAAACACTCTTTTTTTTAAACGTGGTGACTAACGCGCAACAAAATTTACAACCACCGATGGCATCAGAAGAAGATGTTTGGAAAGCTCAAATGCACGCCCAAAAGAAACCGCACTTTGGCCCAGTTGATTTCGAGGAGATCCCGATTTACAACCAAGAGCGTGCTGTAGTGGAACAAATGACTGCTTGTTCGCTCATTGGTAGCCCTGAAAGCGTGGATTTTCAACTCAAGCAATTACGTGAACGGGTACATTTTGATGAAATTATGGCGGTAAGCTATATTTTTGATGAACAAAAACAAGCCCAATCTTACACGATGTTGAAATCGATTGTGGATAAGCAATAGTGAGACAAAAAGAAAAGTGCGGTGAATTTCACCGCACTTTAAATCAAAAAATACTAATAAGCCGTTTCTATCGGTAAACCAGCTTTTACCCAACCATCAAATCCACCAATGACACTAAACACATTTTCATAGCCTTGTTCAACGAGGAAAGTCGCCACATTTCGGCTACTTACGCCATGATAACAACTCACAATAATTGGGGAGTCAAAATCCACCAGTTCTTCAAATTGTAAAAAGCTTTGGTTAGTTAAATGAAACGCCCCTTTAGCATGGGAATAGGTAAAACGTTGAGGGTCCCGAACATCAGCAAGCATGGCGCCATTTTGCACCATTTCCCAAGCTTGTTCCGGACTAATTTCTTTAAACGACATGGTTTGTTCCTTTTGCGCGCTGTTTATACACGCCATCAAAAATAATCAGGCTCATCGCCAATACTAAACAAATGAATAACGGATAGCTGTCCGCATCCATTTCCTCTCCAATTAAAAATGAAATAATCACCATCAAAATGGTTTCAACATAGCCTAGAAGGCCAAGTAAATTCATTGGCAGCATATTGCTGGCGATCACGTAAGCAATCAATGCAGAGCCACTAATAAGCCCTAGCAATACCAATAATCCCCAAATGTTAGGATTAGATTCCTGCACGGTGGCAAAATCGGTTTGAAAGGCAAAGTAAACGCTAACTGGCAATAATGCGGTCATTTCTAAGCAAAAGGCACCAAGATCGGTATTTTTTAAGGCTTTTCGTATCGAGAAGTAGGTGGTGTAACCCACACAGATAACAATGGCCTCCCAAGATAATCCGCCTTTTAAAATGATGTTAGAAATTACCCCCACTGCCGCAATTAACACAGCAATGAATTTCAATGTTGAAATTCGCTCTTTAAAAATGATCCGCCCTGCGGCCACCATCACAATTGGTAATAATAAATAGCCAAAAGAAACACTTAAGGAGCTGCCATTATTGGGAGCCCACAAAAAGAGCCACATTTGATAACCCATTAATGCGCCACAAGTAATATAGGAAAGGGCAAAGAGCGGTTGTTTTTTGATGCGTTTTATATGTTCCACTAATGCCTGTTTTTGTTTAAACATGATGACGGAAAGGGCTACGAAAGGGAATGTAAAAATCATTCGATAGCCGAAAATATCTGTGCCACTGAGCGGTTTCAGCAACGTGGAAAAATAATACATATAGCCAAATAAAAATGAGGCTAAAAGTGAAATAAGTACGCCTCTTAACATAATAAATCCTTAGGTTAATTCTGCTTATTATTCTAGTCTAACATCTCCCAAAATGCACGAATTAAGGGGTTCGCCAAATTTCTTTTTTGCACACAAACCCCTAAATCAAACGCCTCAACGGGATTGTCTAAATTTAAACGAGACACGTCTTTTGACATAGGGTTATTATCAATCACGACATCGGGCAACATGGCTAATCCAAAACCAAGTGCCACCATTGGCACGATACCTTCATGCCCCGCCACAGTGGCATAAATTTTGGGGTGTTTAATGTGTTTGCTACGTAGCCATTGTTCAATACGCTGGCGTGCCATTCCATCTAACGGCAAAATGAAAGGCATTTGCTGCCAGTTGATGGGTTCTTCCTGTAATAATTGTGTGGCTAAACAAGCCACTCGAGGCGCAATTAATGAAAGAGAAATGTCATCAATCTTATAAAATTCCAATCCTGTCGGCAGATTATTCGGTTTCCCCGCCAAAGCAAGATCCACTTGTTCCGATTGAATGAATTGTACCGCAGAAGCGGGGTCACCAGTTGTCAGTTGAATTTCAACCTTTGGATAACGCGTACGAAACTTGGCTAACACCTGTGGCAAGTGGCTATATGAAGCCGTTACCGAACAAAATAAACGTAACTCTCCGCTTAATTCCGATGAATTATCCCGAAGTTGACGCTTAAACTGTTGCCAGTTTTGCCATTCTGTTTTCGCAAATTGCAAAAATTTCTCGCCTTGTTCGGTTAAGCGCACTTGTCGATTATCACGAATAAATAAAGGCTGTTCTAATTCTTCTTCCATGCGTTGAATCTGACGTGAAAGCGTAGAAGGCGACATATGATTTTGCGTAGCGGTTTTAGCAAAATTTTGTGTATCAGCAAGATGAAGAAATATTTGGAGGTCTTGAAAGTTCATATATATCGTTAAAAGTAAATAACATTGCGAAAATTGCAATACTAAGTGCGAATAATATCACTTTACGCAACAACTAAAAACCTTATAATCCACTTCACAACAAAAAACTATATTCAAACACAACCTCATACACATTAATCAACATCATAGAAAGGATGAAAAATGGCTAACTATTTCAACACATTAAATTTACGCGAAAAATTAGACCAATTAGGTCGTTGTCGTTTTATGGATCGCAGCGAATTTGCTGACGGTTGCAACTACTTAAAAGGCAAAAAAATCGTTATCGTAGGTTGTGGTGCACAAGGTTTAAACCAAGGTTTAAATATGCGTGACTCTGGCTTAGACATTTCTTATGCATTACGCCCTGAAGCCATTGCTGAAAAACGTGCATCATTCCAACGTGCAACCGAAAATGGTTTCAAAGTTGGCACTTACCAAGAATTAATTCCAACAGCAGACTTAGTGATCAACTTAACACCAGATAAACAACACACTAAAGTCGTGGCTGATGTAATGCCATTAATGAAAAAAGATTCAGCATTCGGTTACTCACACGGTTTCAATATCGTTGAAGTAGGTGAGCAAATCCGTGAAGACATCACTGTGGTAATGAGCGCACCAAAATGTCCAGGTACTGAAGTGCGTGAAGAATACAAACGTGGTTTCGGTGTGCCAACATTAATCGCAGTTCACCCAGCAAATGACCCACGTGGTGAAGGTATGGCAATTGCGAAAGCATGGGCGGCAGCAACTGGTGGTGATCGTGCAGGCGTATTAGAATCTTCATTCGTTGCAGAAGTAAAATCTGACTTAATGGGTGAGCAAACTATTCTTTGCGGTATGTTACAAGCAGGTTCTATCGTATGTTACGACAAACTTGTTGCTGATGGTAAAGATCCAGCATACGCAGGTAAACTTATCCAATACGGTTGGGAAACCATTACTGAAGCATTAAAACAAGGCGGTATCACATTAATGATGGATCGCTTATCAAACAGCGCAAAATTACGTGCATTTGAACTTGCGGAACAAATCAAAGAAAGCCTTGGTTTCTTATATTACAAACACATGGATGACATCATCAGTGGTCACTTCTCAGCAACTATGATGGCTGACTGGGCAAATGGCGACAAAGATTTATTAGCATGGCGTGAAGCAACTGGCAAAACTGCCTTTGAAAACGCACCAAAAGCAGACGGCATCAAAATTTCTGAACAAGAATACTTTGATAACGGCGTATTAATGGTAGCAATGGTGAAAGCAGGTGTTGAATTAGCCTTTGATGCGATGGTGGCAAGCGGTATCTATGAAGAATCAGCTTACTATGAATCACTTCACGAATTACCGTTAATTGCTAACACTATCGCACGTAAGCGTTTATACGAAATGAACGTGGTAATTTCTGATACTGCAGAATATGGTAACTACTTATTCTCTAACGTAGCAACGCCAATTCTTGCTAAAGAAATCATTCCAACCTTACAAAAAGGTGATTTAGGTGAACCAACACCAGCAGTTGCTATCGACAACATCACTTTACGCGATGTAAATGATGCAATCCGTAACCACCCGGTTGAATTAATCGGTCAAGAGTTACGTGGCTACATGACAGATATGAAACGTATCGCTGTTGCAGGTTAATCATTAAATCGTTAAAATTTAAGCCAGCTTATTCAATAAGTTGGCTTTTTTTATAATCCCAAGGAATTAATATGAAAAACAACAAAATTTTTAACCGCACTTTTAAAATGAGTTTAGTTGCTGCAGCTCTTGGATTGGTAAATTCAGCGCTAGCAGCCGATGTGGCTTGTAATAGTAGTGGCGTGACAATTACTGGACAAAGTGAGGGTGTGTTGAATCAATGTTCGATTAATCCAACCAGTCCAACAAATGATCCTGAATGGGGTTTTCTATCCGCAGTAACAATGACAAATTCAAGCGGACAATTAAATAATGTTAATGCTTCACTATCTATTCCAGCAAATAGACATCATTCTTTTGCGGTAATGAATATCACTAATTCCACAACTGAAATCAATGGTGGAACCTATAGTATTACTAATCCTAACAATGCAGATGCTAATGGTTATTTATTTGAGTTAAACAATTCAACGGTAACCATGCATAACTCAAAAGTCTTGATGGGTGATAACAACCAAGACTCCATATTAGAGGCATTTGCTCTGAATCAGAAGAGTAAATTAACATTAAACAATGTGAATGTAACATCAAACAATGATAGTTCTATTTTTGTATATGAAGCGGAGAATCAAGCTCGGCCAGAATTGATCGTTAATAATTCCAATGTTTCAATTCCTCAAGGTGGAATCATTGCTTTAAGATCTGGGGTTGGCGAAGTTATCAACAGTCACTTCTCTGCGACCTTTAATAACTCAACAATAAATGGAGGTATGCTTGCTAGTGGTGAAAATGTTAAATTTAATGATACAGAGAGCATTACAGAAAATATCCAACTAACCTTTAATAATTCTACTGTTTCTGGAGTTACTACTACCGACCGCAATAGCGTGCTCAACTTAAACTTGAATAATAGCAATTGGACAACTAAAGCTCTCACTGATGAAGATGGCGTGGTTCAAACAACAAGCTTAACTAATTTGGCTCTTAATAATGGCGTAGTAAATCTAGCCAATGATAACTACCAAGGTATCATTGTTCGTGGTAATCTCACTGGCTCAGGCACATTCAATCTAAACACGAATATCGCTGAAAACAAAAGCGATAAAATCGTTGTTAAAGGCACTGCTGAAGGTAATCATAAAATTGGTGTAACTAACCAAGGTGCAAATATTGCTAACGGAAAAGTGACACTTGTCGAAACCAATGGCGGTAATGCTGCATTTAGCTTAACGAACCCGAATAATCGTGTAGATTTAGGGGCTTACCAATATTTCCTAACAAAAGAAGGAAATAATTGGGTATTAGCGAACTCTAAAAATGCAGTCACCCCAACTCCACCTGTTGCACCAGTTACACCAAGCAAACCAGTGGTGACTCCAAGCAAACCTGAGGTAACGCCTAGCACCCCAGTAGTAACCCCAAGTAATCCAGTAGTACCACCTGCAGTTCTACCAAGCGCACCATTACTTTCAGACTTAGCGAATGCACAAGTTTCTCTTCGCCAAGCACAATTGCTTTTAGTGGAAGATGATTTAAATGGCATTCATCAACGTCTAGGTGAAGTGAAAAACGGTGAAAAAGGTAATGTATGGGTTCGTAATGTGAATTCTCGCCAAAAATTAGCCGCACTTTCGACTGGTGAGAGTGAAACTTCTGGCTTTAAACAAAACGTACATAGCGTACAAGTGGGCGCTGATGCTGCTGTAACAGATAATCTCCGTGTTGGTGGATTTGTTGGTCGTAGCCAAGCTAACGTTGATTTCAATGGTCATTACGGCGATGGCAAAGTAAGAAGCAACAGCGTGGGCTTATATGCAGCTTACCTTGCAGATAACGGTATTTATGTAGATAACATCGTGAAATACAGCCGTTTACACGCTAACTCAGATCACACTGAAAAACGCCATTACAACGCTTATACTATTTCGAGTGAATTAGGTAAACGCTTTAGTCTTGCAAACGATTGGACAATCACCCCGCAAGCACAATTAGCGTGGACGCATATTTCATCACAAAAAAATGAAGATAGCTTATCTTCTGTGTATTCTCGAATTGGTTTACGTGTAGCGAAAGGCTTTGCATTAAGTAATGGTTGGAATTTACAACCTTATGCAGAAGTGAATGCGATTACGAGTAAAAACCGTAGCAGCAAAATTCATTACACAAACAGTGCGCTTGATGTTACAAGCAGCCGTGGACGTTTTGAAAGTGCGGTCGGTTTAAATGCTGGATTTGCAAATCATCGCTTTGGTTTAGAAGTAAGCCGTGCTGACGGTAAAAACTTCGACAAACCTTATGCAATTCAAGCGGTTTATCGCTATCAATGGTAATATAAGAGGGCGGAATAAAATCCGCCCTTTTTCTCTTTTTACTGAATAATAATATGTCAAAATCTTTCCCTTCCCGCGCATTTACAACCAAACGAACGGCAAAACCCACTCGTTCATTTAAGCCTAAAACAAAGCCACTTATATTAGAACAGACGATTATCGTTTTATTTAACAAACCGTTTGATGTGCTGACACAATTCACCGATGAAAACGGCAGAGCTACATTAAAAGATTTTATTAACATTCCCAATGTGTATGCGGCAGGGCGATTGGATCGCGATAGCGAAGGATTACTGATTTTAACGAATAATGGTGAAGTGCAACATCGTTTGGCAGATCCTAAGTTTAAAACAGAAAAAACGTATTTTGTGCAAGTGGAGGGCATTCCTGAAGAGGCTGACTTAGACAAGCTTCGCAAAGGCATTGAATTAAAAGATGGAATGACGAAACCGGCAAAAGTGCTGTTGATTTCAGAACCAGATTTTCTCTGGCCTCGCAATCCACCTATTCGTGAACGTCAAAGTATTCCGACAAGTTGGTTGGAAATCAAAATTAGTGAAGGACGAAATCGACAAGTGCGTCGAATGACGGCACATATCGGCTTTCCAACATTACGACTTATTCGTTATCAAATGAGTCATTTAACACTTGATGGGTTAGGTAATGGTGAATATCGCCGTTTGAATGAAGAAGAAATGCGTGCGTTATTCAAACAACTTCATTTAAATAACGCACGTTAAGATTAGAAACGTTGAGCGGGTTGTGCGTTTTCCACTTGCACGAAGAAGCCTTTATCATTCAAGATAATGCTGTAATCGGTAACATATTTAACGCCGTTGGTTTCCACTATCGCGTTACAACTGCGAATGCCTTGTTGTGGATAAGATTGCGTTTCTCGGGCTTGCGAGATTTGTTTCACTGTCATTTGGGTGTTAGTGGCTGCACCTTGTTTTTTGAAGGCATCAGATAATACCGCAAAAACTTTTGAATCATTACATCTTGGTACGACGACGGATTTTGTCACCATACTCGCTGTTTTTTGTGCGACAGTATCTACTTTCTTTTCAGTCACTTTTTCAACAGCTTTTGGTTCCGCTTTCTTCACTTCAGTTTTAACTGCGGGTGTTTTTTTAGCCATCACCTTTTCAGATTTAGCTGATTCTTTAACGGCACTTTGTTTGCTTTTTGCTACCGTCTTTTTGTCTTTTACTGCCGTTTGCTTCGTTTTTTCTACTGGCTGTTTGCCTTTCGTTTTTGTCGGCTCTGCTTTAGCGGCTTTATTTGTCGTTTTATTTTTTATTTTTTCTTTTTTCGTTACCGCTTTTTTCGCTTCGACAATTTTAGCTGGCTTTTTCACTTCTGCTTTTTTGGCATCGGCTTTCTTTTTGGCTGTTTTGGCTACAGCTTTAGGTGTGGTTGCTTTCTTGGCTTCCACTTTTTTAACTGCCGTTTTCACTGACTTGGTTTGAGTTGATTTTGCCGTATGATTTGGCGATGCAGCAAAGGCCAAAACAGGTAACAAAGCAAAAATCACCGCGAGTAATTTTTTCATCCGTTATTCTCCTTAAACAAAAAGTGCGGTCAAAATTAACCGCACTTTGAAATCATTTATAAATTAAAGATAGTAGTGTTCTACGTAGTTTAATTTATCGTCAAGTTTTAACACTAACGGTTGACCGGTTGGGATTTCAAAATCCATGATTTCCGCATCAGAAATACCGATGATGTGTTTTGCTAATGCACGAAGTGAGTTACCGTGCGCCACCACTAAAACACGTTTACCAGAAAGCATTGCTGGTGCAATTTGATCTTCCCAGAATGGTAATGCGCGTTCTAAGGTTAATTTTAAGTTTTCTGCGTTTGGTACAACATCAGATGGAATGTTTGCATAACGACGGTCGTTATGTGCAGAGTTTGGATCTTTCGGATCTAAATCTGGAGGAGAAATGTCATAAGAACGGCGCCAGATATGAACTTGTTCGTCACCGTATTGTTCTGCGGTTGCTTTTTTATCTAAGCCTTGTAATGCACCGTAGTGACGCTCATTTAAACGCCAGTTTTTCACTTGAGGAATCCATAACTGGTGAGATTCTTCTAACACGATGTTACAGGTTTTGATTGCACGAGTTAAAACAGAGGTGAAGGCAATATCAAATTCATAGCCTTTCTCGAACAATTTTTTACCCGCTGCTTTTGCTTCTTCTACGCCGCGCTCGGTTAAATTCACATCACGCCAACCGGTGAATAAATTTTTTGCGTTCCACTCACTGAAACCGTGACGAATGAATACTAATTCCATAAGGATCTCCTAAGTATTAATAAAAAAATGAATAGCTCTGTTATAGCAAAAAATCGTTATGTTTAAAAGTAAAAAGGCGGCATTTACTGATCTTTCGCAAAAAATCGCCTGTAAACTTTTAGCCACTCAAAAATAATGCTAGTATTTAAGCTTTATTCGTCCCTTAATTTCTCTCAAGTTTAGATGTATGCAGCAAAGCAATCGTAGAAAAAAAATCTTATCAAAACTGACCACACTTTTTGCTTGTGGTCTGCTTGGCTTTTCATCTTTCGCGCAAGGCAACGATCTCACTCAAATTCAAAAACAAATTAAACAACAAGAATCGAAGATCGCCGAGCAAAAACGCACACAAGCTAAACTCCAAGCCAGTCTTAAAGATCAAGAAAGCAAAATTAATAGTGTTGTCGGTGAATTACGTGAAACAGAATTAAGCTTAAAAGAAATTCGCAAGCAAATGGCGGAAACCGAAAAGCAAATCAAGCAATTAGAAAAGCAAGAGCGTGTGCAAAAAGCGAAGCTCGCAAAGCAAGTAGATGCCATCTATCGTTCAGGTGTAAATCCTTCTACCTTGGAAAGAATGCTTTCGGAAGATGCCCAAAAAGCTGAACGCATGAAAGTGTATTATCAGCACTTAAATCAAGTTCGCATCGATATGATCAACAATCTGAAAGCGACACAAGAGAGTTTAGCGAAACAACGCGAAGCGATTTCAGGGCAACAAAAAAATCATCGCGATCAACTTTCTACACAAAAGAAACAGCAGCAAGAATTACAAAAAGCGCAGCAAGAACGCCAATCTACGTTAAATGAACTCAACAAAAACTTAACGAAAGATCAGAATAAGCTGGAAACGTTGAAAGCGAATGAAAATGCCCTTCGCCAAGAAATTCAACGTGCAGAACAAGCCGCTCGCCAACAAGAACAACGTGAGCGTGAAGCCCTTGCGCAGAAAAAACAAGCGGAAGAAAAACGGACATCAAAACCTTATCAACCAACCGATCAAGAGCGCAAGTTGATTAACAGCACTAGTGGTTTAGGTACCGCAGCTCGTCAATACAGTCGTCCAGTTTCCGGTCCGACATTGCATTCCTTTGGTTCAATCCAAGCAGGCGAAGTGCGCTGGAAAGGCATGGTTATCGGTGCACCAACGGGTACAGCGGTAAAAGCCATTGCAAGTGGTCGTGTTATTCTCGCCGGCCATCTTAATGGTTATGGTTATATGGTGATTGTGAAGCACGGCGACAGCGACTTGAGTTTGTATGGTTTCAACCAAGCGGTATTTGTGAAACAAGGTCAGCTGGTGTCTGCAGGACAAACCATTGCACAAGTGGGGAATACAGGTGAACTCTCTAAACCAGCGCTTTACTTTGGTATCAGTCGTAAAGGGGTACCTGTGAATCCGGCTGGGTGGATTAAATAATGGCAACATTCTTTCAAAGTGCGGTCAAAAATACGATCATTTTTTCAACTGCACTTTTCTCTGCGTTTACTTTTGCACAAGGCAAGTTAGCTATTGTAATTGATGACATTGGCTATCATCCGAAAGAAGATGCCGAAGTTTTAGCCATGCCAAAAGAAATCTCTGTTGCGATTATTCCAGCTGCACCCTATGCCAAAATTCGCAATCAAGAAGCGAAAGCACAAAATCACGATATTCTCATTCATATGCCGATGCAACCGGTCAGCAATATTAAAATTGAAGAAGGTGGTTTGACTTTAGGCTTATCTGAAGCGCAAGTGAATGAGCGAGTGAAAAAAGCGAAAGCTATTGTGCCCAATGCTATCGGAATGAATAATCATATGGGCAGTGCAGCCACGGCTGATGCCACATTAATGACCTATTTAATGACCGCACTTCGCGAGCAGCATTTATTCTTTTTAGATAGCCGCACTATCGGGAAATCAGTTGCGGGAAAAATAGCAAAAGAACAAGGCGTACGTGTATTAGATCGCCATGTGTTTTTAGATGACAGTGATAATTTGGCAGATGTGCAACGCCAATTTCAAAGTGCAATTCAATATGCACGTAAACATGGCACAGCTATTGCTATTGGGCACCCTCGTCCAAATACCGTAACCGTATTAAAATCGGGAATAAAAAATTTACCCGATGATATTCAATTGGTGGGTATGGGAAGCTTATGGCGAAATGAAAAAATCTTGCCACCTAAACCATTTATCTTAATTTTTAATGATATTCCTGCGCCAACTTCAGTCGCACCGTTTGAGCCAATCCCTTTATTACGGGGCGTGCCAAGATAACAAAAAGAGCGGTTAAAAAACCGCTCTTTTTTATCGTTTTAATCTTACCTATCGACCATTTCGCTCAAAGAACAAGACGGTTGCAGCAACGCGTGAGTGAACGTTAAGTTTACGAAGTAAGTTACGAATATGCACTTTAACCGTTTCTTCAGAAATAAAAAGCTGACCCGCAATTTGTTTATTAGATAAACCTGTTGCGATTAAACGTAATACATCCATTTCACGATCGGTGAGTGAATCCATTGGATCAACGGTATGTTTGCGTTCTAAAAGTAAATTTTTAATCGAATCACTTAAAATCACTTCGCCTTGTGCAATACGTTTAATTTGCTCAAGCAGCACATCTGGCTCAGTATCTTTCAATAAATAGCCATCTGCACCCGCATCGATGAGAGTGAAAATATCATTTTTTGCATCAGATACGGTTAAGATCAAAATTCGCGCATCAACACCTTCTGCACGCAGGCCTTTAAGAGTATCTAAACCTGAAAGACCCTTCATATTAAGATCTAAAATGATTAAATCCGGGGATTCTTGAATTGCAACGGAAATACCTTCGGTACCGCTTCCTACATCAGCGACGACTTCAAAATTCTCTTCTAATTCAACTAATTGCTTGATACCACGACGCATTAATGGATGGTCGTCGATAATTAATACTTTTAATTTTTCTTGCATAATATTCTCCAAGAGATAAGCAGGCGCACATTTTATCGCCCGAAGGCAAAAACGTCTACCGCCTTAGATTATTTCTCAATAGATTTTCGGACGAGGGATTCTATCGGGATTTTGCTTATCTTCCAATGCATAATTTGCAGATAAATGAGTTTTATCCCAAATAATGCTTGTTTTGATTTAGCTATTAGCAAGTCCTTTTGCTTTTAAATTTGAACGGCATAATACGCATGCCGCTTTCTGTCGGATGCAATTGATAAAATTGCGGGTAATTAAAATTCCGTTGCACCATTTTATACGGATTTTCACAATCTTTTGAACCAAGCGATTGATAAATCTGATTTATTTCACGTACTTTATCATCTTTCGAACCTTCACATTGACGATAAATTTCGAGACGATTTTTTTCATCTAACAAATAGACGTTAAAACTATCATCCGCATTATCTTCAAAAAAGAACTGTAAAAAACCTTCACTGGCAAATAAATCAATTTCAGGTGGGTATCGACGGGCTTCCGGAATAATTTCTTTTTCTTCCAACTGAGTCGGTAAAACGTCCTCAAAATTGACCGCACTTTCTTTTCCGCCTTCAATAGGTTGCAAACTGATCCCTTTTTCCTCAAAAAAGAATTGCCAGTTTTTCCCTGCTACACGTAAACGAGAATGGGTTGTTGGACGACTATCCCCCAATTGAATACTAATACAACGATTGACTAACGCACTCACTAAGTTTCGCAACGTACGATTGTAGTGTTTACTATAACAGAAAACCTGTACAGAACGCGGCTGATTTACACCCTGATCAATTTTATTAGAAAGCACTTTTAAGGCAAGCAAAATCGCATTCTGCCCTTCAAAGTGTAAGGTTCGAATTTCATTCCATACGTTACGGTAAGTGAAATCAATGCTTCCGACCAAACTCTGTTCTAACTGACCAAAACTGAATAAATCACTTGGGGAAATATTGGATTTAAGTTCTTCCACTTGTGCAGTTGGGTCATTTACTAAGTTCACAGCGATAAATAGATCACGGATTTCACATTGGGACGAAAGCGCCTCATTTGTAGGCGCTTGGCCATTGGTATGCGGGAAAAATAACCGTAAATCGGCAACAAAATTACGTAAAGTCAGTTGGTCGATATTTTGACTAATTAGATGTAAACGCGTTTCAGCTGTTAGCAAGCGATTAAAATAAGCCCATGCGACCACTTTATTTAAACTTTCCCCATATTCAATCACGCGTTCTTTCGAGAACATAATATGATTTGGCGGCTGATTCACCAGATACCACCCATCCTTAAAATTCTTATTGCCGTGAACTTCGATAAATGTGAGGTGATCTTCCGCTAAATTATGCGAAATCTGTGGATTCAGTAGCGTAATTTTACCGGGTAACTCTTCAAATGCAGTATAAAGCTTACGAGAAAGTACCGTAATATCTTGCGGAATCACGCTAGAATTAATTTTGTGTTTGCGTGCAAAATCCACCAGATTTCGATAACTCATCATCAAGAAATTCACCAAATTATTGTGACTTTCTTTCACCCGTTTGATTTTCCAATTTGG
>CAKQTN010000004.1:0-39600 GCA_934276625.1 uncultured Haemophilus sp. | reverse complement strand
TTTTATATCATCTATCATTTGTCTAAATGGTTTTATAAGAAGGAAGCGTTAGGCCGTGGCGATTATTGGCTCGCTTTAGGAATCGGCGCTTATCTCACCATCGCACACTTACCACTTTTCTTATTCATTGCCTGTCTATTAGGCATCATAGGTTATTGGATTTCTCGTAAACATGTTTTACCTTTCGCGCCCTTTCTTTGCTTATCGTTAATCATCACCAGTGCAATCAACCTATAAATGTAATATATTGGCAACATTGAAAAATATTATGTTTCAGGAGGGGATGTAAAACATCCTCCTCTTAAATCAAGTAGCAAGGAATATCATGACTTATATTGTAGGACTCACTGGCGGCATCGGTAGTGGAAAAAGCACGATTGCAAATCTCTTTGTTGAACTTGGTGTACCCATTGTTGATGCCGATATTGCGGCAAGAGAAGTGGTTGAAAAAGGCTCACCGCTGCTTGCTCAAATTGCTGAGCACTTTGGAGAATCGATTCTGACTGAAGAGGGCGAATTAAATCGAGCAGAGCTACGAAAAAAAGTATTTGCAGACGAAAATGAAAAAAACTGGCTCAATCATTTATTACATCCTGCTATTCGCGAAAGAATGTTAGCGCAGTTAAATGCTCAGATCGCTCCTTATACCTTGTTTGTCGTTCCACTGCTTATTGAAAACAAGCTCACCACACTTTGCGATCGCGTGCTTGTTATCGATGTTAAACCTGAGACTCAGCTGGCTAGAGCGTCATCGAGAGATCATAATAATATTCAGCAAATTCAAGCTATTATGAATGCACAAGTCAGCCGAGAAGAAAGATTAAAATGGGCGGATGATATCATTTCAAATGATGCAAAATTGCCAGAAAACTTACCGTACTTAAAACAAAAAGTGCTAGAATTGCACCAATTTTATTTAAGTGAATCGAGAAAAAAAGATGTCTGATGAAATTTTTGAAGTCCCTTGCCCGATATGCCAAAAGCCTGTGCCTTGGACGCAGGAAAGCCAATTTCGCCCTTTTTGCAGCAAACGCTGCCAACTCATTGATTTAGGAGAATGGGCTGCAGAAGAAAAAGCTATTCCAAGTGATACTGCTGATTTTGCCATGGATCCCAATATCAGTGATGAATGGAGTATCAAATGACTCTTCAGCATCACGACAATGGTAAACAGGGTGAGTTTTTCTTACTCGATGAGCAAGGCAAGAAAATCGCGAAACTTACCTATTTTTATGAAACACCCGATACCATTAATGCTAATCACACGTTTGTTGATGATTCTCTTCGTGGACAAGGTATGGCAGACAAACTCTATCAAGCCTTAATTCATTTTATCCAAGCTAAAAAGCTCACTTTGCACCCAACTTGTAGCTATATTGCAAGAAAATGGGAACGAACCCAATCTTCTCAATCACAAACTTAATCCTATTAATAAGCGTGTCATTTTTAAGGATATTTTTCCGACTTCATGGTATCCTTAGCCCCATTTATTTCTGAGAACCTGTTATTTATTATGCAAGAAAATTATTTAAGTCAGCAGCGGTTTGCTGATCTTCCATTACATCCTATCGTACAAAAAGCCCTACAAGACAAGGGATTTGAATATTGCACCCCTATTCAAGCATTATCGTTACCTATTACCTTACAAGGAAAAGATGTTGCTGGCCAAGCGCAAACCGGTACTGGTAAAACAATGGCATTTTTAACGGCAACATTTCATCATTTATTAACGCATCAACCTGATTTTGCTACCAATCAACCTCGAGCATTAATTCTTGCTCCAACCCGTGAACTGGCTGTACAAATTAATCATGATGCAGAATTATTAGCACAAACAAGTGGATTACGAACCGCACTGGCTTATGGTGGGGATGGCTATGATAAACAGCTCAAAGCGATTGAAGTTGGTGTGGATATTTTAATTGGTACCACTGGTCGTGTAATTGACTACGTGAAACAAGGGATTATCCGTTTAGATGATATCCAAGTCGTAGTATTGGACGAAGCGGATCGTATGTTTGATTTAGGTTTCATTCGTGATATTCGTTATTTATTACGTAAATGTCCTTCTCCGCAAGAACGACTCACCATGCTCTTTTCTGCAACGCTCTCTTACAAAGTACGAGAACTTGCCTTTGAAGATATGAATTCCCCAGAATACATTGAAATTGAACCAGAACAAAAAACGGGGCATCGAATTAAAGAGGAACTGTTCTATCCGTCAAATGAAGACAAAATTCCTCTCTTGCTCACGTTAATGGAAGAAGAATGGCCGGAGCGTTGTATTGTTTTTGCGAATACTAAACATAAATGTGAAGAAATTTGGGGTTATTTAGCCGCAGATGGGCATCGTGTGGGATTGCTCACAGGTGATGTTGCACAGAAAAAACGTCTTTCATTGCTCAAACAATTTACCGATGGTGAACTCGATATTCTCGTCGCAACCGATGTTGCCGCGCGTGGGCTACATATTCCAGATGTGACACACGTCTTTAACTTTGATTTACCTGATGATCGAGAAGATTACGTTCACCGCATTGGCCGTACTGGTCGAGCAGGTGAAAGTGGTGTATCTATCAGCTTTGCTTGTGAAGAATATGCGATGAATTTACCGGCAATTGAAGAATACATTGGGCATTCTATTCCCGTCAGCCAATATGACCCGAATTCATTGATTACTGATATTCCAAAACCTTATCGTTTAAAACGCAATCCTACGCCTCAAACGAGAAATACTATGACAAGAAAAACAAACTATCGTCGTAAAAACTAAAAAGAAAAGCTGATGAATATCTTCATCAGCTTTTTTTATGATTAATGCAATCCGACTCTTCGGCGTGCTGTGCGCATCAATAAGAATACCCACGGCCATAACACGCCTGATGCGATGGCGCCAAAGATTTCCTGCCAGTTAAAAAATGCCCCATGTAAAGAGAATTCAACCAAGAAAATAGCCACACGAATGGCAAAAACGAAAAGAAGAACCAATAAACTTTGAAACCAAAGGGAAAGATTGCGCAACATTAAGTAATATTTGGAAACAAAATAGAAGGCGACAGAAAGCACTAATGCATGCACGCCTAGAATAGAGCCAAGCACAATATCCCATAAAACCCCGAGTAAAAACGCCCAACCAATGCTTACTCTATCAGGTAAAGCAAGGGTCCAGTAAAGCAAGACTAAAATCAACCAAGAAGGTTTAAAAGCTTGGAAACCTGCTGGCCATGGTGCTAACTCCATCACTAATGCTACAACAAAGAAGCATAAAATGGTCGCCCATTGAAAAATAAAACGCCCTTGCATTAATCTTCATCCCTATGTTCTTGTTGATCTGGAGAAACCGGTTCCTCTTGTTGAGGCATTGTGGTTGGAATTTCAGGATCCACGATTTCTTTTCCTGTATGCGGTTGAGTGCTATCCGCTTGGTCATCCGTAATTTTGGTTTTACTCACAGAATGTGTCGCTTCATGGGCTTGGCTTTCTAAACGTTGCTGTACTAAACGACGCACTTCTTCTGGTGACATGGATTTCACTTTCGACATATCAAGATTGCTCGGCCAGAGTAAAAGTAAATAACGTAAACGATCTAATTCAGCTAAAGGTTTTGCTTTCACTGTTGCAAAATAATTAGAACCATCGCGAGACACACTTTGTACAACTGCCACCGGATAGCCTTCTACAAAGCGACCGCCTAAACCGGAAGTCACCAATAAATCGCCTTTTTCAATATCCACGGAACGAGGCACATTATCTAAAGTAAGTTCATCAGAGTGTCCTGTACCACTCGCGATCACACGTACATCATTACGTAAAACTTGCACTGGTATAGAATGGGTTACATCCGTTAAAAGCAAGACTCGGCTGGTGTTCTCACCGACAGATATAATCTGACCAATCATTCCTTTTTCGTCAATCACAGGCTGACCAACATACGCACCATCACGTTCACCTTGATTGATCACCACTTGCTGACGATAAACATCAGTTTCAGCAGTAAGTACTTCGGCAATTTTTTTGTATTCATCGGTGCGTAAAGGCGAATTAAGCAGTAAACGAAGACGTTGGTTTTCTACTTTGAGTTGATCCAATAATAAAAGATCAGCATTTTTCTCACGCAATTGCTCACGCAATACTTTATTTTCAATAAGTAGTTTATTGGTATCCACCAAGTTGCTTGATACACCATCTAGAACTGTTCTTGGCCCATTCGCAAGGTAATACAATCCTCCAACGGCAGTTTCCATCACACTACGCGCCTTCGTCATTGATGAAGTTTGTCCATCAACTAAAATGAGTGTCATAGAAGCAATCACCGCTAATGCGAGTCGAATACCTAATGGTGGTGCTTTACCAAAAATGGGTTTCATTCACTGTCCTAGGGTTGAAAGGAAAAGTGCGGTCAAAAAATCAGACGAATTAAAAACGCCGATTTTTCTGACCGCACTTTTAGAGATTAAATTTCGTCGCTAAAAATATCGCCGCCGTGCATATCGATCATTTCGATTGCCTCACCGCCGCCACGAGCCACACAAGTTAATGGTTCTTCTGCGATGATTGCCGGTACGCCACATTCTTTTGATAACAATACATCAATGTTGCGTAATAAGGCACCACCACCCGTTAACACCATACCGCGTTCAAAAATATCTGCTGCGTGTTCTGGTTGGCATTCTTCAAGCGCTGTGCGCACCGCTGCAACAATACCATTTAATGGTTGTTGAAGAGCTTCTTGTACATCACGAGAGGTTAATTTGAATGAGCGAGGCGCACCTTCAGCAAGGTTATGACCGTGCACTTCCATTTCTAAAATTTCATCACCTTCTTGAATGTAAGCTGAACCAATTTCGTGCTTGATACGCTCTGCAGTTGGTTCACCAATCACAGAACCAAAAGTACGACGAACATAAGAAATGATTGCTTCATCAAAACGGTCACCACCAATACGTACCGAAGAGGAATACACAATACCGTTTAAAGAAATCACTGCCACTTCAGTGGTACCACCACCGATATCAATGACCATTGAACCGATCGCTGTAGAAACCGGCAAGTTTGCACCGATTGCTGCCGCCATTGGCTCTTCAATTAAATACACTTCACGCGCACCTGCACCTAATGCTGATTCTTTAATAGCACGACGTTCAACTTGAGTCGCGCCAGCCGGTACACAAACGAGCACACGCGGGCTCGGACGCATGAAGTTACCACTATGTACTTGTTTAATAAAATATTGCAACATTTTCTCTGTCACAGAGAAATCGGCAATTACACCATCTTTCATCGGACGAATAGCCACGATACTTTTTGGAGTACGACCAAGCATTTGTTTTGCTTCTTTACCTACTGCCGCAATGCTTTTATATGCACCCATACGGTCTTGACGAATTGCCACAACTGAAGGCTCATCAAGTACGATGCCTTGGCCTTTCACGTAAATTAATGTATTTGCTGTACCTAGATCGATAGAAAGATCGTTTGAAAATAAACCACGAATTTTTTTGAATAACATAAGAATTCCGTCATTAGTTTGGTGAAAAATTACTCATTTCTGAGCATAGAAAAAAATTGTGCTAAATGTACCAAAAAATCGAGCTTGATAACAGGATTTTTTGCCTTGCTCCTCTACACTTACCTCGCTATTTTTTCTAACAAGGTAAGTGCGGTCAATTTTAGTGGTATTTTATACCTGATTTCGATCAGTGAATTGCCACTTACCGTTACCTAAAATCATCAATTGTTGCTGATGGAAAGCCTGCAAGGTTGAACGATGCCCCACGCTAATAACCGTTGTATGAGGTAAGCGTTCTTTTAGTAGACGATACATCGTATCTTCTAAGCCTTCATCCATACTCGCCGTGGCTTCGTCCAGGAATGCGACTTTCGGTTTGTGTAATAGCAAACGAGCAAAAGCCAAACGTTGTTGCTCACCGAGAGAAAGAATTCGTGTCCAATCTTGTTCTTGATCTAAACGATCTTGTAAATGCCCTAAAGACACCTGTTTTAAGACCTCAATCATCTCATCACGATTAAAGGCCTTTTCTTCATTCGGATAAGCCAGTGCCGTTAACAAACTACCTTGTGGTAAATAAGGCTTTTGAGATAAGAAAAGCTGATGAGTAGGACAATACACATCCCCTTCAGAATAAGCCCAAAGCCCTGCCACAGTTCTCAACAACGTAGTTTTACCCACGCCTGAATTACCTTGAATTAATAGGGTTGAACCTTGTGGCAGTATCAAATTTAAATTACCAATTAACGTTTTTCCAAATGGATTACTGATGCTTAAATCCTTAAAGATCACGTCAGTTTCATGTTCGTGTAAATAGGAAGTGGATTGACGATTTGCCATATCAATCGCATAACTAAAACCTGTTAAACGATCTAATGTCGCTTTGTATCCGGCAAAACCATCGTAAGAATTACGGAAGAACGAAAGATTTGAATGCAACTTACCAAATACTTGTAGCGTTTGCATAAGATCGCCGAGTTTAATTTGCTTCTCAAAATAACGCCCCACTTGAATTAACAAAGGGAACACAACGGAAACTTGGCTTACTACTAGGTTAAAACCAGAGAATTTTAAGGTTCGATAAACAATATCCCACATGTTATTGATCACTGTGCCAAATTGTTTATAAAGTTGGCTACTCTCAACTTTCTCACCCGCATAAAATGCCACACTTTCCGCATATTCTTTGATGCGAATTAAAGAATAACGATAGTTAGCGTTTAAGCGTTCGTTGACGAAATTCAACATAATTAACGGACGCCCTAAACGGAATGCAATCGCGGTAGTGATAATCACATAAGCAAATACTAAGAACACCATCATGCGTGGAATTTCAGTACCAAATACAATCATTGGTCCCGCTAATCCCCACAATAAGATCGTATAAGAAATCATAGAGGTGACGGCATCAATCACCCCAGTACTTAAAGAGAGTGTAGTTCGCACATAGGATTGCACATCTTGTTGAATACGTTGATCGGGGTTGTCTAAATTGGCAGAAACATACTGCGTTTTATAGTACGCACGATTATTCATCCATTTATCGACTAGCTGACCATTCAACCATTCGATCCAATCAATAGAAAAACGTTGCTCTAAATAATAGCTCAGCAATGCGGCGATGACTGAGCTTGTCGCAATCACACAAAACAGCACCATTTGGTCCCAAAACACAGGTTCATTAAATTCCTGCAAGGATGTGTACATATTGTTATACCACTCAGAATGGACCAAGCTAATACGCACACTAACTAATGTCATCGCCACAATTAACAAGAAAAATAGCAAAGGTTTAATACTTCGACGTGGTGAAAGATACCCGCCCGCAAATTGCCAAAATTGTTTCCCCCAGTGGGTAAAACGGACTAATAAGAAAATACCAAAGCTAAACACGACAGCCGTCATCGCTAATGTTTTTGCTATCCATAAAAGCGAATTAATGGCCTCTTGAGCGTAATCCATAATCAACCTATAAAATCAAAAAAGTGCGGTCATTTTAGGCGGTGTTTATTTTTAAGCAAGAAAAAATGTGATGGAGATAACATTTTTTGACTTTGTCACAAGCAGGTAAGAAATCTAATTGATATAATCCAAAATAGTTAAATTTTTAATAAATTAGAGGTCGGTATGAGTGAAACTGCGATTACCATTAGTTTGCTTGCCCTCGTCGCCGTGATTGGCCTATGGATCGGGCATTTTAAAATTAAAGGTGTAGGTCTGGGTATTGGGGGCGTGCTATTTGGTGGGATTTTAGTTGCCCATTTTACCACCCAATATGGCATTAAATTAGATAGCCATACATTACATTTCGTGCAAGAGTTCGGCTTAATTCTGTTTGTTTATACGATTGGTATTCAAGTGGGCCCGGGCTTTTTTGCTTCCTTACGAAAATCAGGCTTAACCTTAAATGGATTAGGCATTTTAATCGTTGCACTTGGTGCAGTGGTGACAATTCTCATTTATAAGCTTGCGGATATTCCTCTTGATGTCGCGCTTGGTATTTACTCCGGTGCGGTCACCAATACCCCATCTCTCGGTGCGGGTCAGCAAATTCTTTCTGAATTAGGCATGTCGCAAACGACGTCTAACATGGGGATGGCCTATGCAATGGCTTATCCTTTTGGAATTTGTGGCATTTTACTTTCTATGTGGCTTATTCGTCTTTTCTTTAAAATTAAAGTGGATGAGGAAGCAGCAAATTTTGAAAAAGAAAGTGGTCATGACAAAGAAGCACTCAAAAGCATGTCTCTGAAAGTCACCAATACTAATCTCAATGGTATCCATTTGATTGAAATTCCAGGTTTTGATGATGAAGATGTCGTCTGCTCTCGTTTGAAACGGGGTGAGCTTGTTATTGTGCCGAAAGCAGATACCGATGTTCAAATTGGGGATATTTTACATTTGGTCGGCAATCCTGAAGGCTTGAAAAAAATGCACCTTATCATTGGGGAAGAAGTTGATATCCCGGTAGCAAGCTTGAGTGGCGAAATTCGTTCTGAGCGCGTGGTCGTCACCAATGAAAAAGTACTCGGAAAACAAATTCGTCATCTTGGTATTCATCAAAAATATGGTGTAGTCATTTCGCGTTTAAACCGTGCAGGTGTGGAATTGGTACCAACTGCCCATACTACCCTTCAATTTGGTGACGTATTACACATGGTTGGAAAAACTGACATTCTCAACCAAGCCATTTCAGTGATCGGGAATGCGAAACAAAAACTGCTACAAGTACAAATGTTGCCAGTGTTTATTGGGATTGGCTTAGGGGTATTACTCGGCTCCATTCCTTTCTATATTCCAGGTTTCCCTGTGGCATTAAAATTAGGGCTAGCAGGCGGACCGTTAGTCGTCGCATTGATCTTGGCTCGAATTGGCTCTATCGGAAAACTCTACTGGTTTATGCCACCGAGTGCGAACTTGGCATTGCGCGAAATTGGTATTGTGCTCTTCCTTGCTGTAGTCGGTTTAAAATCTGGCGGTAGCTTTGTGGACACACTCACCAATGGTTCCGGTCTTGAATGGATGGGCTACGGTATTTTCATCACTCTTGTACCATTAATGATTGTAGGTATCATTGCACGTTTATATGTAAAATTAAATTATCTTTCTCTTTGTGGCCTGTTAGCGGGGTCGATGACGGATCCACCAGCACTTGCTTTCGCCAATGAACTGAAAGAAGGAAGCGGTGCCGCTGCACTCTCCTATGCGACAGTCTATCCGCTCACCATGTTCTTACGGATCATTTCACCGCAATTATTAGCCATTCTTTTATGGGTTTAATACCCTTTCAAACTTGGGGCAGAATAACTGCCCCAATATTCATGCTAAGCACTACGACAGCCATAAAACAATTCAAATAAAATCTGCCCCAAGCCTACCCCTTTCCCTCATTCAATGATAGAATTCATCGCTTTATTTAGATAGGAAAAGAAATGTCATTAGTTGAATTTGTAATTGACAAACTCGATGATTTAAAAGGCACCGAAATTGTGCATTTTGATGTAAAAGGCAAATCATCGATTACTGAAAATATGATTATTTGTACCGGTACATCGAGCCGCCAAGTCGCAGCTATGGCCGATAACCTTATCGCAGAATGTAAAAAAGCCGGTTATGAAACCTTTGGTGAAGAAGGTCGCAATACCGCAGATTGGATCGTGGTTGATCTCGGTCAAACCATCGTTCACATTATGCAGCACGATGCACGTGAAATGTATCAATTAGAAAAACTTTGGGCATAAAGTGCGGTCAATTTTGATGGTGTTTTAAAAGGGAAAAGGATGAAAATCACATTAATTGCAGTGGGCACCAAAATGCCGGCTTGGGTTACCACCGGATTTGAAGAATACCAACGTCGTTTTCCTAAAGACATGCCTTTTGAACTCATTGAAATCCCTGCAGGCAAGCGTGGAAAAAATGCAGATATTAAACGTATTTTAGAACAGGAAGGCAAAGCGATGCTCTCAGCTTGCGGAAAAGGCAAAGTAGTCACATTAGATATCCCTGGCAAACCTTGGACAACACCACAACTTGCTGAGCAATTAGAGGGTTGGAAAAATGATGGTCGTGATGTGTGCTTGCTTATTGGCGGGCCCGAAGGCTTATCCCCTGAATGCAAAGCGGCAGCAGAACAAAGTTGGTCACTTTCACCACTCACACTTCCCCATCCGTTAGTGCGAGTTGTGGTGGCAGAAAGTTTATACCGCGCGTGGTCACTGACGACAAACCACCCTTATCACAGAGAATAACGTATTACATTACCGATGAATTTAAAAAAATTCTTTTCTGCACCAACCAATGAACCGATCCGTGATAAAAAAGCGGAACGGAACTTGTTTGCGCGTCGAACATTGGTCGCATTCATCGGTATTTTAGCCCTAAGTGGTGTGCTATTTGCCAATATTTACCATCTCCAAGTGGTGAATTACGACATGTACCAAACTCGCTCTAATGGTAACCGTATCAAATTGCTTCCACTTCCTCCTACTCGCGGATTAATTTACGACCGTTACGGCGAATTACTGGCAGAAAACCTCACTTTTTTCGGTTTATATATCGTGCCGGAAAAAACGGAAAATTTAGACCGCACTTTTGAAGAATTGCGCTATGTTGTGGGACTCACTGATGAAGACATTGAACATTTCAAAAAAGAGCGTCGTCGTGGTACTCGCTATACACCGATTTTACTCAAGCCTAGCCTAACGGAAGAACAAATTGCCCGTTTTGCGGTAAATCAATATAAATATCCAAGCCTTGATGTACGTCCTTATTTCAAACGAAATTACCTATATGGCGAAGCCATGACACATATATTGGGTTATGTTGGACGCATTAATGACCGAGATGTTGAGCGCCTAAAAAAAGAAGAAAAATTTGCTAACTATTCCGGTTCTACGGACATGGGGAAACTGGGTATTGAACGTTATTACGAAGAACAACTCCATGGTACAACCGGTTTCGAAGAGGTTGAAATTAATAACCGTGGTAAAGTTATTCGTAAACTACGTGAACAACCAGCCACTGCGGGTAAAAGTATTCATCTGACTATCGATTTTACCCTTCAGCGCTATATTATGTCGCTTCTTTCAGGTCAAAAAGGCGCTGTCGTTGTGCTTGATCCGAAAGATAACAGTGTATTAGCGATGGTTTCAACACCAAGTTATGACAATAATTTATTCGTCGATGGCATTTCTTCTAGTGATTACAAACGTTTACTCGAAGACCCTACTCGACCGCTTTATAGTCGTGCGACACAAGGGGTCTATCCACCGGCCTCTACGGTAAAACCATTCGTTGCTGTTGCGGCATTAACTGAAGGGGTGATTACGCCTAATACCACGATTTTTGACCCAGGCTACTGGACATTGCCAAACTCAACAAAACGTTTCCGAGATTGGAAAAAAACAGGGCATGGTTATACGGATTTAAACAAGGCCATTACTGAATCATCGGATACCTTCTTCTATCAAACCGCCTTTAATTTAGGTATTGATCGTTTCTCCATGTGGATGAAACGTTTTGGGTTTGGTATGCCGACAGGTATTGAAATTCAAGAAGAAGCCACGGCCAATATGCCGAGTAAAGAATGGAAACAAAAACGTTATAAAAAACCGTGGGTGCAAGGCGATACAATCTCTGTAGGGATTGGTCAAGGTTATTGGACAGCAACACCATTACAAGTGGCAAAAGCAACCTCTATTGTGGTCAATAACGGTAAAATTCATACGCCACATTTAATGAAATCCGTTGAAGGTGCCACCATTGAGCCGTATCAAGACCCACTTTTATATGAAGATATTACCGAACCGAAACAAGCTTATTGGGATGCGGCTAAGCGCGGGATGTTCAATGTGGTAAACTCTGGTGCAGGGACAGGACGAAAAGCCTTTATCGGCACGAATTACCATGTAGCAGGGAAATCCGGTACTGCGCAGGTTTTCAGCTTAAAAGAAAACCAAAAATATAATGCTGCAGGATTGAAAAAAGAATTGCATGACCATGCTTGGTTCACAGCTTATGCACCTTATGAAGATCCCAAATTAGTTGTCACCATTATTTTAGAAAATGCGGGCGGTGGTTCAAGTAATGCGGCACCAATTGCACGGCAAATTATGGATTTCTACTTGAATAAACGCTTGCCACAAATTGAACGTCAAGAAAATGCTGAAAAAGAGAAAAAGACGGACCAAACTGATTTAGATGCGCCAGCACTAGAATCTCAACCAAGTGAGAATGAATAATGGAAGAAAAAGTGCCTTTATGCTTGCGATTATGGCAACGCTTACATATTGATTTTTTATTATTTATTGGATTAGCCGCTATTACGGCTTATGGCGTGCTTGTGCTTTATAGTGCATCAGGCGCCAGTGAAGTCATGTTCCAAAATCGTATTATTCAGGTCGTATTAGGTTTTGCCGTGATGATGATTATGGCGCAACTTCCCCCTAAATTTTATCAGCGACTCGCCCCTTACTTATATTTGGTGGGTTTTATCATGCTGATTTTGGTTGATGCTATCGGTACAACCAGTAAAGGGGCGCAACGTTGGTTAGATCTTGGGTTTATTCGCTTTCAGCCTTCTGAAATTGTCAAACTCGCGGTACCATTAATGGTCGCGGTATATTTAGGTAACCGTCCATTACCACCGAAAATGAGCGAAACCTTTATTGCTATCGCCATGATTATTGTGCCAACTTTACTTGTGGCTATTCAACCAGACTTAGGTACATCAATTCTGGTTAGTGCATCAGGCTTATTCGTGGTATTCTTAGCAGGGATGAGTTGGTGGCTTATTCTTGCTGCAGTAGTTGGCTTAGCGGCATTTATTCCTATCATGTGGATGTATTTAATGCATGACTACCAACGCATGCGTGTATTAACCTTACTTGACCCCGAGAAAGATCCACTTGGGGCGGGTTACCATATTTTGCAATCCAAAATTGCTATCGGTTCAGGCGGTATATCTGGCAAAGGATGGATGCAAGGGACACAATCCCAATTAGAATTTTTGCCTGAACCACACACTGATTTTATTTTTGCCGTGATGAGTGAAGAACATGGAATGGTCGGTTTTCTTATTCTGATGGCAATTTATTTGTTTATTATTATCCGTGGCTTAATAATTGCGGTAAATGCAGAAACCTCTTTCGGGCGTATTCTTGCTGGTGCAACCACACTGATATTCTTCGTTTATGTCTTCGTGAATATTGGTATGGTGAGTGGCATTTTGCCTGTTGTAGGGGTGCCTTTACCACTCTTTAGCTACGGCGGTACCTCATATGTCGCCATCATGGCAAGCTTTGGTTTAGTGATGTCCATTCATACTCACAAACCTCGCTTTATGAAAGGGAACTAATTTCCCTTTTGGCTTTCTTATGAAGAGCACCGATAATCTTGAAAGTAATAAGTATGACATTAAAAAATATCTTAAAAACGACCGCACTTTTCACCTTGATAAGCAGCTCAAGTTTTTCTGCTTTTGCCGATACGCAAAAAATGTATGGTATTCAAGGGGATTCGCTGTCGATTACTACGACCGTTCAAGCGCCACAAAGCTATGAAGTGAATGGTAAAACATATACCACACAAGGTGATGAGGCAAAGTCCTATTCAAAAGAAGGGACAGCAAGTTATTACCACCATAAATTTAATGGTCGTAAAACAGCTAATGGTGAACGCTATGATTCGGCACTTTTCACTGCCGCACATAAAACCTTACCTTTGAATTCTTATGCGGTTGTTACAAACTTACATAACAATCGCAAGGTAATTGTGCGAATTAATGATCGTGGTCCGTTTAGTGAGAAACGTATCATTGACTTATCTCATTCTGCCGCAAAAGAATTAGGCCTTATTGCTCGTGGTACAGGGCAAGTAAGAATTGAAGCTTTACATGTGGATCACAAAGGTCAAATTTCAGGTGCGGGAGCAAAAACGCTTGCCAAGCATGCTAAAACGCAAGAAGCCAGTGAGCGTTTAGTCGTCAATAAAAATAGCGAAAAAAAAAATCAAAACTTAGACAGCACAAACGATGCAAAAACTATTTTCAAGCTAAAACTACTCGCGCTGTCGTCAAAAAGCCAAGCAGAAAGCATCATCACAAAACTCGCGTTAGATGACATCAAAACGGAAATTAACCAAAATGGGCAAAACTATGAAATCCATTTTGGCCCATTAGCGGATCAAGCGGATATTAATCAATTAAAAACAAAATTACAAAAAACGATCAATGGGCAACCCGTAATCGTTTATACTTATAAAAACCAATAAGCTATTAAAGGAAATGCTATGTTAAAACAATCTGCAAAATTGAAAAAAATTGTACTCTTCTCGGGATTAATAGCAGCGTCAACATTTGCTGCCGCTGAAGATATTCAATACGGTATCGCTGTACCGGAAGTGAATGCGCAAACTTATGTTTTAATGGATTACAATTCTGGTGCGGTACTTGCATCACTTAACCCAGACCAACGCCAATACCCTGCTTCATTAACAAAAATGATGACTAGCTATGTGGTTGGTGCAGCATTAAAACAAGGTAAAATCCATAATGAAGATATGGTGACAATTAGCGAAAGCGCTTGGGGTAGAAATTTCCCTGATTCATCAAAAATGTTCTTAAATTTAAATCAACAAGTGTCTGTGGGTGATTTAAACAAAGGGATTATCATTGTTTCTGGTAATGATGCCTGTGTTGCTGTAGCTGAACATATTTCGGGTACCGTGGCTAACTTCGTTGATACCATGAATAAATACGTTCAACAATTTGGCTTAAAAAATACTAACTTCACCACACCACATGGTTTAGACGATCCAAACCAATATTCAACTGCACGTGATATGGCGATTATTGGTGCACATATTATTCGTGATTTACCGGAAGAATATAAAATCTACGCAGAAAAAGACTTTACTTTCAACAAAATCAAACAACCTAACCGTAATGGCTTATTATGGGATAAAACCATTAATGTTGATGGTATGAAAACCGGTCACACAAGCCAAGCAGGTTATAACCTTGTCGCATCAGCAACAAGTCCAAACAATATGCGTTTAATTTCTGTTGTAATGGGTGTACCGACCTATAAAGGCCGTGAAGTAGAAAGTAAAAAACTCTTACAATGGGGTTTTGCTAACTTTGAAACCTTAAAAACTCAAAAAGCAGGTGAAGAAATTTCAAAACAATCTGTTTACTACGGTGATAAAGGTGACGTTAAACTTGGTGTCTTAGAAGATGGCTTTATCACTGTGCCAAAAGGTAAACAAACTGACTTAAAAGCTCGTTATGAATTAGATAACAAATACTTACAAGCTCCTTTAGCAAAAGGTCAAGTGGTAGGTAAAATCGTTTATCAATTAGACGGCAAAGATGTCGCTACCGTAAATCTTCAAGCATTAGAAGATGTACAAGAAGGCGGCTTCTTAGGTAAAGGTTGGGACTGGTTAGTGTTAACAGTTAAAGGATTATTTGACTAAACACCTTGAAAATTAACCGCACTTCCCCATTTATATCACATCAATAAATTCGTAAGGTGTGTGAATTTAGCTGGTTCACGCACCTTATTCTTAAATTAAGGAAACAACATGGCAACCGAAAACGATTATGAAAAATTAAAAGAAGTAATGGAATTCCCCGCTGCAATGACATTTAAAGTCGCAGGTGTTAACCGTGAAGGTTTAGCGCAAGACATCGTAGCAGTGATACAAAAATATTTACCGGGTGATTATATTCCAAAGGAAAAACGCAGTAGTAAAGGCACGTATAATTCAGTTTCGATTGATATCGTCGCGCAAAACTTTGAGCAAGTAGAAACCCTTTACAAAGAACTTGCAAAAGTTGAAGGCGTCAAAATGGTTCTCTAAGATGAACAATACTGATTTAATTGTCCGTCAATTAGGATTACAAGATTATCAGGAAATCTGGCATAAAATGCAGGAATTCACGGATAATCGAAATGCAGAAACCACCGATGAAATTTGGCTAGTTGAGCATCATCCTGTTTTCACACAAGGCCAAGCAGGCAAACCGGAACACTTATTACAACGCAGTAATATTCCTGTTGTTCAATCTGATCGTGGTGGTCAAATTACCTATCATGGTCCTGGTCAGCAGGTCATGTATGTGCTCATTGATATTAAACGTCATGAACATTTAAATGTTCGCCAATTAGTGACCGCACTTGAACAATCCGTTGTAAAAACCCTAGCAGACTATGGTATTGAAGGTTATCCCAAACCAGATGCACCTGGCGTGTATATTGATGGCAAAAAAATCTGTTCATTAGGTTTACGCATTCGAAAAGGCTGCTCTTTCCATGGCCTCGCGTTTAATATCAATATGGATCTTAATCCTTTCCATTACATTAATCCTTGTGGCTATGCAGGGCTTGAAATGTGTCAGCTTACTGATTTTATCGGTAAAGAAGAGGCAACACTTGACAAGGTTTCCCCAAAATTAATTAAACACTTTGCCGAACTTTTGGGCTATAATGTTACAAATTTATAACATTCACTTTTATAACACATTTAAAAATGCCTGAATCAGGCATTTTTCTTTAGGAAAGAACAATGTCAACGCCTTTTAAAATGGAACGCGGTGTGAAATACCGTGATGCCGCCAAAACATCGATTATCCCTGTTAAAAACATCGATCCTAATCAAGAATTATTGAAAAAGCCGGAATGGATGAAAATCAAATTGCCATCTAGCTCATTAAAGATCGAGACCATCAAAAACGGGATGCGTCGTCATGGCCTACATTCTGTCTGCGAAGAAGCGTCTTGTCCAAATTTACACGAGTGCTTTAACCATGGTACGGCAACCTTTATGATTTTAGGGGCGATTTGTACTCGTCGTTGCCCATTCTGTGACGTTGCACATGGTAAACCATTACCACCCGATCCAGATGAACCACGTAAATTAGCTGAAACTATCCAAGATATGAAGTTGAAATATGTGGTGATTACCTCTGTTGACCGTGATGATTTGCCTGATCGTGGTGCAGGTCATTTTGCGGAATGTGTAAAAGAAGTACGTGCATTAAACCCTGGCATCAAAATTGAGATTTTGGTTCCTGATTTCCGTGGACGTATTACTCAAGCCTTAGAAAAATTAAAAGACAATCCACCAGATGTGTTCAACCACAACTTGGAAAATGTGCCACGTTTGTATAAAGAAATTCGTCCGGGCGCTGATTATCAGTGGTCCTTAAAATTACTTCATGATTTCAAAGAAATGTTCCCAAACATCCCAACGAAATCAGGTTTAATGGTTGGATTGGGTGAAACTAATGAAGAAATTCTTCAAGTAATGGAAGACTTACGTGCAAACGGCGTCACCATGCTTACACTGGGTCAATATCTCCAACCAAGTCGCCATCACTTACCGGTTGCGCGCTATGTGCCACCAGCCGAATTTGATGAGTTCCGTGATAAAGCTAATGCAATGGGCTTTGAACACGCAGCCTGTGGCCCATTTGTTCGCTCTTCCTACCATGCTGATTTACAAGCAAGTGGTGGATTAGTGAAGTAATCAAAAACAGATATAAAAATGACCGCACTTTGAATCTCAAGTGCGGTCATTTTTATATTATCCTTTCAACTAGTCAGTTGCTGCAGGCTTCTCTTCTTCGCCCTCATCAGTCTCCATCATGCTTTCTTGACGAAGGTCTTCAAGGGTGCGACCATTAATTAAGTAGCCATTTTCCGTTTTTTCCACTCTAGAAACGTAATTATCACCTTCTTCTACAAATTCTCGGTGAAGTTTTCCATCATGTTTTACAAAGCTACTTAAATATTGCCAAAAGTATGAATTTTCCTTAATGGCTAAGGCTTTTTCATTTTGATCATCAAACAACATTTTACTTAATGTCAGGTTAAATGTGCCTTCAATATTATCTGGAATCATGTCTGATGAATCATCTTCGGGCACTTGGGGCACAATACCACTTACTTCCAATTTAACTGGATAAGCATTGGTCTCTGGATAAGTATTCAGATTTAAATTTAACGTTGCATTATCAACGATTAAATCAAGCTCTTTCCAGGAGTTTTTGATGTATTTATCAAATGTGGCTGACGTTAAATGCGTGCTGCATAAGGCCCCATAAAACGGTGCTGAGCAAAATCTTGCTGATAAATGCGCTTTGCTGTGATTAATTTTAAATGGTGCATCAACCGCTAATTTTTCAAATTGGAACCCTGCACTTGGATAACTGGCTTTATTCGCAGACAATGTGATATGTTCATTATATTGATCATTGTCTAGTGTTTCCGTCTTATCACTGGCTGATACGTCATCAAGCACTAAATCGGCCATATTAAATGATTTTAAGGCTACCTCAATATTGGTTTTGCCACTAAATTCTTTCACCCATTTATCTTTGGCATTCAAGAAGTCTTTATTGTCTTTTGATGGTGCCTCTTTCTCAGCAAAAGCATCTAATAAAAACGGTACAAACGCTAATTCGTTTGCCACGTTGTAATCATCTAACTGAATATTAACTTTACCGCCTTTAGCTTCCCATTTACGCTCTTCATCAGCAGGGGTTTGCTTCACACTTTCAACATTCAGTTTAAAATCTACATTAGCCTTGGTTAAATCCGTATTCGCCAACTTAAGTTCAAGACCGGCATTTTGTAAGTTAAAGTAAGGTTGATTATTTTTAGGCACATTGACAGAAAGCACGGATAACGAACCATCAAAACGATCATTTTGTGTAAAAATTTTCGTTAACAAATTGACGCCGTCTTTAATATCTAGTGAGCCATCACTTAATTTTTTAAATTCATGATGAAAATTGACCGCACTTGGCACGCCATTTTGTTTAATCAATAAATTCAAACCACCTGCTGTTGCTTGGCTTTCTTCTGTCGTACGGCTTTTATTGGCAATGCGTAAAATATCACTACTGAATTTCGTACTCAGATCACGCTTATCTGCCTCACCTGATTTCACGTCAAAATGATAAGTCGCATTTTTCATATAAACATGGGTGTTTTCCCCATTTAACAACGCCACTTCGGCATTTTTCGCGATTAAGTCAATACTTGATAAGTCGTATTGATTTGCACCAACAGGCACAAGGCGAGCTTCACCCTCAATTTGTTCCAGTTTAGTGTCTTTATCGTAATTAAAACCGCTTAAGATTGTTTTTAGCTCAACTTCTTTATTTTTTAAGAAATGAAGACCGATAGAAAGGTTTTGAGACTTATTCGCAAAATCACGGAATTCCGTCAAAATATCAGACTGTAAATAATCTCCTACCGGCGAAAATTTACTATTAATCGTGTTTTTATCAATCGTGATATTTAATGTTTTATTTAATTGACGAACTAATTGATCAGATAACTGAGACTCCGCTGTAATGAAGAAAGGCAGCGCCGTGAGCTTAGTTGAAATCACATTTGTGGTTTTCGCATCACTATCTTTTACACTAAAGATCAACTCACGAATAAAAAAGTTTTTCGCGGTTTGCGTCACATTCAATGTTGCTTGGTTATCCAAAGAATAAGGGAAATTTTTTAACACCAGATCGATTTTATGATTGGTGTAAAATTGTGCGCCGATCCCAAGTGCCACTGCGATAGCCGAAATCGTCAATGCTATTGTTCTTTTCTTGCTCATAATGTCCCCAAATACGATCTCAATTTACGATCTCAAAATCCTTTTGAAAAATTAACCGCACTTTTATCTTCAAAGTGCGGTCAGTTTCCAGTCTATTTTAGCCTAAGATTTTATCTAACTCTTGGCTTACTTCTTCCACTTTTTGAGTACCATCTAAACGGAAATATTGCGTATTACCCGCTTTCGCTTCAGCTTGGTAATAATCAATTAATGGGCTGGTTTGTTTGTGGTAAACCGCTAAACGATCTAATACAGTTTCTGGTTTATCATCTGCACGGATAATTAAATCTTCACCCGTTACATCATCTTTACCTTCCACTTTTGGTGGGTTGTAAACGATGTGGTAAGAACGTCCAGATGCTTGGTGTACACGACGACCACTCATACGTTCAACGATCACTTCATCTGGTACATCAAACTCTAAAACGTAATCAATTTTCACGCCAGAATCTTTTAATGCATCCGCTTGTGGAATCGTACGTGGGAAACCATCTAATAAGAAACCATTTGCACAATCTGGTTGAGAAATACGATCTTTTACTAACGCAACGGTTAATTCATCCGGTACTAATTTTCCTTCATCCATTAATGCTTTTGCTTGTTTGCCTAATTCTGTCCCCGCTTTAATCGCTGCACGGAACATATCCCCTGTTGAAATTTGTGGGATACCAAACTTGTTCATAATAAATTGTGCTTGTGTGCCTTTTCCTGCACCAGGTGCACCTAAAAGAATAATTTTCATACAAATCTCCAATAAATAATAGACCCGTTTAAAATACCGTTAAAGCCTTGTTTGGTCAAATGATTTTGCTGTAAATTTTGACCGCACTTTATTTTATTTTAAGCTTTTTCATTTCCTTTTTCATTCCATGGAGCCACCCAGAATAAACAAATCATTCCTGGGATAGCAAGGAATAAACAAATCCAGAAAAAATGATAGTAGCCCACTGCTTTAACCAAGTAACCAGATAACATACCAAGTCCTTTACTTGGTAAAGCGGAAAGGCTGGTAAATAAGGCTAATTGAGTGGCTGTATAAAGCGGATTCGTTTCGCGAGCCATAAAGGCGACAAAGGCAGCAGTACCGAGACCGACACCGATATATTCACCCGCAATCACGAAACCTAATTTCCAAAGTTCTGCAGCGCCGATATGGTCAAAATGTCCAAATGCAGCCAACCAAATAAATCCACCAATAGTAATCAATTGGATAAAACCAAATACCCATAATGCGCGGTTAATGCCTAGGCGTAACATAATCACGCCACCGACGAGACCGGCTGAGATACTTGCCCAAAGAGAGGTACTTTTTACCACCAACGCAATATGCTCTTTTTCAAAGCCCATGTCATAGACGAATTTAGTTTGTAACGTAGTAGCAAACGAATCACCAAATTTATACAAGAACAAAAAGAGTAAAAAACCGATGGCTTGCGCGACGCCTTTACGTTGGAAGAACTCTTTCAAGGGTATCCAAAATACCATATAGAAAGGTTGATCACGATCGACCTGTGCAATGTTTGGTTCTTTCGCTAAAAAGAGCGTCATAAATATGCCCGCTAGCATACAAAGTGCGGTCCGTAAAAAGACGGTTTCCCATGGATGAATCGTCGCTAAATAAAGCGACAGCCCCCCAGGAATTAAACCTGCAACACGATAAGCATTGATATGGATGGTGTTTCCCAATCCTAATTCATTATCGGTCAAAATTTCACGGCGATAAGCATCAAGCACAATATCTTGTGTCGCAGATACAAAGGCAATAAATGTCGCAAGTTTAGCCACTGTTCCCAACTGTGCCACAGGATCAAACTGACTAATCGCATAAAGGGAAATCAGCAAAATCACTTGAGAAATCAATAACCAACTACGACGACGCCCTAAAAAATTTGGAAAATAGCGATCTAATAACGGTGCCCATAAAAACTTCAAACCATATGGCACCATCACCCCTGTCAATGCACCGATTAATTCAACGGAAAGCCCTTTATCTGTCAGCCATACCGGCAACATTTGCGATAACACGAAAAGTGGTAAACCCGAACTAAATCCAGTAAAGACACAGATCAGCATTTTTCGGGTAAATATTTGACTAGAAAGGGATTGTTCTGACATAAAGTGCGGTTATTTTTGAGCGTGTTTTATCTGATTGAAATATTAAGGGCGGAATGATACTCCGCCCAACAAGAGTGAGATTAATCTCTGTATCCTTTCGGATTATTTTTTTGCCAATTCCAAGTATCTTTCATCATTTGCTCAAGACCACGTTCAGCTGTCCAATTTAACTCTTTTGCTGCAAGACTTGGATCGGAATAGCATGTTGCAATATCACCAGGACGACGTGCCACAAGACGATACGGAATTTCGATATTGTTTGCTTGTTCAAACGCTTTCACCATATCAAGCACAGAATAACCCGTACCTGTACCTAAGTTATAAATGTGTAAACCTGCGTCATTTTCATGGCGATTTAATGCTTTTAAGTGACCAATCGCTAAATCCACCACATGGATATAATCACGTACACCTGTGCCATCATGAGTATCATAATCGCTACCAAACACCGAAAGTTGTGGTAATTTACCAATGGCAACTTGGCTGATGTAAGGCAATAGATTATTTGGAATGCCATTTGGATCTTCACCAATCAAGCCACTTGCGTGAGCGCCCACTGGGTTGAAATAACGTAAGATCGTCATACTAAATTGCGGTTCAGCTTTCGCAACATCAGTCAGAATTTGTTCCACCATGTATTTAGATGTACCGTAAGGGTTGGTTGTGCCACCCACTTTACAATCTTCCGTAATTGGAATAATTTCTGGATCACCATAAACCGTTGCAGATGAACTAAATACAAAGTTCCACACGCCTGCTTTTTTCATTTCTTGAATCAAAACAATCGTGCCTGATACGTTATTCATATAGTATTCAGCTGGCTTTTGAACACTTTCACCCACAGCTTTTAAACCCGCAAAATGGATGACCGATTGAATGCTGTTTTCAGCAAAGATTTTTTGTAATAAAGCTCGATCTAAAATATCGCCTTCATAAAATTTCACGTCTTTACCGGTAATTTCTTTGACTCGTTCTAAAGATTTTGGGGAGGAATTGCATAAATTATCCAATACCACCACTTCTTTATTTGCATTTAATAATTCCACTACGGTGTGTGAACCGATATAGCCGGCCCCACCTGTTACTAAAATCGCCATAGGTTACTCCTTAATCATTTTGTTCGCGAATTATAACATTGATTTCGACGATACATAAATTTATCCCCTCTTTTGACCGCACTTTGGTGTGATCGTTGTCACAGGATAAACATTTTTCTGTAGGAATTTGATTTGGGTCATTGAAGCGCCTCACGATGAAGCGAATAATAGCCTGCGAAAATCAAAAAGATAAAGGAAGACAACATGAAACCTCAAACACTTCAAAAAACCGCACTCGCACTACTTGTTGGTTGGTATGCTGCTAATGCAGCCGCTTATTCTGAACAAGGGCAAGCTGGTAATACCAAAAGCTGGGAAAGCGCCGAATACCTCAAAGACTGGGGCTTGACCTCAATGAATGCCTCCACGGCTTATGCCCTTGGCTTTAATGGTTCTGGTGTGAAAATTGGCGTGATGGATTCGGGCGTGCTATTAAACCATCCTGAATTTCAAGATGGTCGAATCCACGTTGTAAAAACAGAAGGGACCTATAGTAAAGATGGCATGCGTTATCCCGATGCCTCTGTGGGCAATGGCCCAATTAATAAAAACGAACCCGTAAAAAACGGCAAACGCAATTTTGATAAAACAGATAACGGCGTATTCACGAAAGGTGAAGCCTTCAATATTGACGGCACATGGCATAAATATACCAATGATGCACACGGTACGCACGTTGGCGGTACAATGGCGGCAAGCCGTGACGGCAATGAAATGCACGGTGTGGCTTTCGGCGCTAACCTCTATTCTGCCAATACTGGTGGTAACGACAACATGACCTATGGTCCAAACCAAGACTATGATTTCTTCTTACAAGGCTACTCTGCCCTAGCGGATGCTGGTGCCAAAGTAATTAATAACAGTTGGGGTTCAAACCGTCGTGTTAATTCATCCTTTGCTGGCGCACAAGGCTACAAACCCAAATATGATTGGCGTGATGTGCCTGAATATGGCGTGCAGTACTACGATGTACCAAAAGCACCAGAGCCAATATCGAATCCCGCTGCACATATTTATTTAAGTAACTTAGGCGAAGCTGAAAAAGCTTATTATCAATTTGTCACCAGTGGTGAGAAAAACTTTGTTGATGCGGCTTATGAAGTGGCAAAGAATAAACAAGTAATTCAAGTCTTTACCGCGGGTAACCGCAGTATGATGGCGGAATCCTTTACGCGTGCTATGTTGCCCTATTTCAGACCTGATGCAGAAAAATACTGGGTAAACGTCACCGGTCAAGTCGGTGGTGAAGGCTATCCAAATGACTCAAATGACGATGTAAGTGATGAAAAAGCAGGCGCAGATATTCAAGAATTTAACCTCGCAGGCCATTCAAAATGGTGGACGATTGCGGCGCCATCCGCCAACATCTATTCCTCCTACATTCAATTACAAGACAACAATACTTATGGTGACCCTATTTACAAATCAGCTGGTGGTACTTCAATGGCTGCCCCACACGTAAGTGGTGCATTAGGTGTCATTCTTTCTCGCTATCCATACATGACAACCGATCAAGCGCGTGATGTCATGCTAACCACAGCAAGACAAACCACGCTTCGTAAAGGGCTTGAAGGTAAACCATTAGAACGTTGGGAAACTGAACAAGGTGTACCAAGTAACGTTTGGGGCTGGGGGATTTTAGATCTTGGCAAAGCGATGTTTGGCCCAGGTCAATTCTTAGGAAACATGAAAATCAACCTCAATCAAAATGATGTTTGGTCAAATGATATTAGCGATAAAGCCATCAAAGCACGTCAAGTCGAAGATCAAGCTGAAGCGACGACTTGGGCAACACGCAAAGCAGAATTAGAAGCATTAATGCAAAATCGTGCAGGTGCGACAGCTGAAGAAAAAGCAGAATATCAAGTAGGTTTAGCGCGTGAAGCCGCTCGTAATGAACGTGCTGCACAAGGCTATGTTGGTGCATTAACTAAAAATGGGGCTGGCACCTTAACCCTCACCGGTAATAACAGCTTCACTGGTGCAATTACTGTAAATGAAGGTCAACTTTCAGGGTTAAATCAATCCCTTGGTTCGGCACAACAAGTCATCGTAAAACAAGGTGCAACATTGGAAGTGTTACCAAAAGCGGAAGTCACTAAACCAAGTGAGAATGGATTTGTTACCGAAACCTTAACCAGCACCGCGAAAACGGTCACTGCGACAGTGGAAAAAGGTGGTCGTTTCTTACTGAATAATGGTATTGCTAACGTCAATGCAACCTTTGCAGACGGTTCTGTTTTAGTGCCAAATAAATTTGACGAAGAAATTCTGCCTCAATTACAAAAAGATCCACAAAAAGCGGTATCTGTGCAAGGTACAGGCTCATTTGTAGGGGCTGAAAATGCGATAGTTGAAACACCTCGCACTTATGATTTCTTTGCCGTTAAAAATGAAAGTAATGCGAATACGTTGAAAGTGACCGTTCAGAAAAAAGCCCTTTCATCTGCAGCAACGACTGAAAATGAAGTGGCTATCGCCAATGCCTTAGATGCAGCAACAAGCAGTGCAGCATATCAAAGCCTCATTTGGGGAACAAAAGAGAATGCTCGCCAAGCCTTTGCTCGTTTAAGCTATGATGAAGATCTCGCTGCCGAACAACACAATGTGTTAAATGGCTTATTGCTTCGTCAGCAACTTGCCCAACCAGGTGCAGTAAGAGCACAACTTAATACCGGCACACAAATTTGGACAAGTGGCACCTTCACCCACTTCAGCACGGATAGTTTAAGCAGCCATGCGTACAACCAACTTGTGGGTATTGATACAACAATAGATACAAACAAACATTTAGGTGTATTTGTTGGTTCAACACAAAATAGCCACAAAATTGACCGCACTTCGAAAGATCGTGCCGTGCATTTAGGCTTAACGGCTGAACATCGTTTCAACGTGTTAACACCGAAAATTGGATTTATTCAAAGCTGGGGTAAACACGAACAACGTGCTGAATTTGCACAAGGTGTGAAAACCCATAGCCAAACACAAAATGTCTTTGCTGAACTTGCCTACACTGGCTTAAAAGGCGAACATTTTGCGCTTGAACCTTATGCTGGCGTAAGCTATATGCACATCAAAAACAAAGGCGTGACAAAAGGCGAAGTGCAGTTAAAAGACAACAATCGTGATTTAATCGTCACCTCTGTAGGTTTACGTCCATCCATTCCATTTGCAATTGGTGGCGTTCAATTAAATCTATTAGGTGATGTGGCTTATCATCGTTTCCATAAAGATAAAGCCGCTGAAGGCAGCTTGGTTATCAATAATCAAGGCGTAGCAAATCTTTATGGTAAAGAATTGAAAAATGTCGTCACGACAGGTGTGGCATTACAAGCTCAATTTACACCAGTATTGAGTGTGAAAATCGGCTATCAAGGTGCTTACAACCACGATACCAAAGCGAATAATGTTAATGCAGAATTACGTTTCTCATTTTAACGATATTCAATAAGACAAAAAGTGCGGTCAGTTTTAGAGAAGTTTTAAAACTCTTTGAAAATTGACCGCACTTTGTATTAGATACTTTTAGTTATATGCATTTCAGATATCTAAAAACTTAGTCCTACAATGCTCAATTCTAAGGGATATATTTCTGAAACATCTAGCCATTAAAATTCAATTTAATATTTCCATATATATTTCATCCTCAAAGTTATCAATACTAGAAATATCTAAAATACACTCACCAATCCTTTTAACATGAAAACTGAATATAGAACTAAAACCAAACTCATTACTTTTAAAACACAAAAACAAGACACAAGGCTTATTAGGAAAGACTTTATTCCATTTATCCTTGAAAGCATTAACAAAACAAAATGATTCTTTCTTAACATTCTTATGGATGTAATCTTCAATATATATTTTATTAATAGAAAACTCATACCCAGAGAAATCTAAAAATTGTTCTTTAATATTATCAATGGTTATATCATTACTATACTCACCTCTCCATAACCAACTAAAAAAAACACATTTATTTATCTCAACAAACCCCTTATCTAATATGCAAGATAATTCTGTAGATAAATTTTCATGACTACAAACCTCATTAAACGAATCTCTCATTTTTGAATTCATATAAATCATTTTTCCTCCAAAAATAATTTAAACCTTTATCTATATCCCTCTAAAATTGGGTTATTCAATGTTTCTTGTATATAAACCAAAGGTTCACTACCACATTTTGCTATGATTCTTTGCTTTTATTTTCACAACAGAGAATATCACATAAGTATTCGCTGAACCCACTCCAACATTCGCATTTTTAATACTAATAGATAAAAACAAAAGGCATCAATCTGATGCCTTTTAAATTCATTAAATGAACAATTAACGTTCGCTCCAACGTTTTATCAATTAGCGAATCACTTCTTTAGCTTACTTCAAAAATGCCGCATGATAGGCAATATGTTCACCAATAAAACTGGCGATGAAGTAATAGCTATGATCGTAGCCTTTGTGGAAGCGCACATCGATCGGTTGATTTGCCGCACGACAGGTTTCGATAAAATCTTCGGTGCGTAATTGTGTTGGCAAAAACTCATCTTCTAAGCCCTGATCAATACGCATACCTTGCACTTTATAGCCTTGTTGAATGAGTGAGCTGGCATCATATTGCTGCCATTTTTCACGATCTTTCCCTAAATAAGCAGTAAAGGCTTTTTCTCCCCAAGGCACGAGGCTTGGCGATAAAATAGGCGAAAAAGCAGAAACACTTTGATAACGTTCTTGGTTTCGTAGTGCCAATACCAATGCACCGTGCCCGCCCATTGAATGCCCCATAATGGAACGTTTGCCGTTGGTAGGGAAATTTGCTTCAATCAGACCTGGCAATTCATTCAAAATATAATCATACATTTGATAATTCGTCACCCAAGGCTGCTCGGTCGCATTAAGATAAAAGCCCGCACCTTGCCCTAAATCGTAAGCTGCATCGTTCGGCACTTGCTCTCCACGAGGGCTAGTATCAGGCGCAACCACAATCACTTGATGTTCTGATGCATAACGTTGAAAGCCCGATTTGGTAATGAAATTTTGTTCCGTACACGTTAAGCCGGAAAGCCAATAAATCACACCAAGCGGTCGATTTTCCGGATTATTTGGCAAATAGGCGGCAAATTTCATTTCGCATTGAAGCGTTTGGGCATCATGTGCCCAAACTTGCTGCAAACCACCAAAAATTTGATGTTGTTCAATCAGTTTCATAGTGTACCTTAGTAATGAATAACCGTGCGGATCGATTTACCTTCGTGCATTAACTCAAAGGCTTCATTGATTTGATCGAGTGTCATTGTGTGAGTCACAAACGGTTCTAACTGGATGTCACCTTTCATTGAATCTTCCACCATTTTCGGAAGTTCAGAGCGACCTTTCACACCACCAAATGCGCTGCCTTTCCAAACACGACCGGTTACCAACTGGAACGGACGCGTTGAAATTTCTTGTCCTGCACCCGCTACGCCGATGATAATGGATTGTCCCCAACCACGGTGTGCACTTTCTAATGCTTGACGCATTACGTTTACGTTGCCGATACATTCAAAAGTGTGATCAATACCCCATTTATTAATGTCTAACAACACATCTTTGATCGGTTTATCGTAATCGTTAGGGTTTAAACAATCCGTTGCACCAAACTGTTTTGCCAACTCGAATTTTGAGGGATTGGTATCGATAGCAATAATACGACCTGCTTTAGCTTGACGTGCACCTTGCACCACAGCTAAACCAATCGCTCCCAAGCCAAACACCGCAACAGAGTCACCTTCTTGCACTTTTGCTGTATTATGTACCGCACCAATACCTGTGGTAACGCCACAGCCAAGTAAACATACTTGTTCGTGGTTCGCTTCTGGGTTGATTTTCGCCAGTGACACTTCTGCAACAACAGAATATTCACTAAAGGTTGAACAGCCCATATAATGATAGATTGGCTGACCTTGATAAGAAAAACGCGTCGTGCCGTCCGGCATTAAACCTTTACCTTGTGTATCACGCACTGAGACGCATAAGTTGGTTTTACCTGAACGACAAAACTCACATTCTCCACATTCTGCGGTGTAAAGCGGAATGACGTGATCACCTGGTTTTACGCTTAACACCCCTTCACCTACAGCAACAACTACACCCGCACCTTCGTGTCCAAGTACCACTGGGAATACGCCTTCAGGATCGCTTCCTGATAACGTAAATGCATCAGTATGGCACACGCCCGTGTGAGTATTGCGGATTAACACTTCGCCTTTGCGAGGCATTTCTACGTCAATTTCCACAATTTGTAAGGGTTGATTTGGCGCGAATGCGACCGCTGCACGAGATTTGATGGTTGAGTTGATTTGTTTAATTTCCATTGTTTTTCCTCTTAATTCATTGACAAAGTGGCCTTGCCTAAGCAAGATAGCGACAGTTTACACTTTAGAGCTCACTCTAAGGCAAGCGTTTTTTGTAACTTTTTATTTGAAAGGAAGGAAAATGACTTACACCACCGCTAAAGCTGCCGAAAAAATCGGTATCTCCGCCCACACCTTACGCTTTTACGACAAAGAGGGCTTATTGCCTAACGTTGGGCGCGATGAACACGGCAATCGCCGTTTTACAGATAACGACTTACAATGGTTGAGTTTATTACAATGCTTGAAAAATACAGGGATGAGCCTAAAAGACATCAAACGCTTCGCTGAATGCACCACCATTGGCGACGATACTATTGACGAACGCCTAGCACTATTTGAAAGCCAAACGGAAAATGTGAAGTGTCAAATTGCTGAATTAAAACGCTATTTAAACTTGCTAGAATACAAGTTAGCATTTTATCAAAAAGCCAAAGCATTAGGCTCGGTGGAAGCCGTGAATTTGCCGCAGATTCCTGAAACGATCTAAGTTAGGGGCTTAGTCCAACTTTTTTGGGTGCAAGTCAAAATTGACCGCACTTTATACCAATAAATAATGCAAAAAGTGCGGTTAAGTTCTCTGGTGTTTTTGTTTAAAAGTTTAAGATCTAGCGTAAACAATTAATTATTTACACACATTATCTTGTTACTTGAAACTCCTTCTACCATAAAAAAAAATAAAGTAACCACTTGATACAAATAATGTCATTTTTATTAAAAATGAGAGGTTCTTTATACCAAAATCAATCAACTCTAGCTCAAAAATAGATATTGAATTATCAATATTATAAAGCAATCTACCAACTATTAACGATAATAATGAAAAAGAGACTCCAATAAAAATAGAAAATAGAATATCTAGTATTAACCTTTTCATTACTTACTTCCTCTTTGATACTCATTACAAGTACGATTAAAAACATTCTGATTCTAGGAGTGTATGCAGCTCATTTTAATAATACTTTATATTCATCTATAAAAACAAAAGGCATCAATCTGATGCCTTTTCAATTCATTAAAATGAAAAATTAACGCTCATTCCAACGTTTGATTGATTCACGAATCACTTCTTTCGCTTCTTCTACATCGCCCCAGTGAGTCACTTTTGTTGAACCTGGTTTTTTCAATGCTTTGTAGTTATTGAAGTGGAATTCAATTTGTTTGATTAATTGCGCTGGTACATCTGCAAGGCTGTTGTATGCATTGCCGGTATCGCGATCATCTGCTGGCACACAAACGATTTTATCGTCCACTTCGCCATCATCAACGAATTTCATCACACCGATAACTTTTGCTTCAAGGAATACACCTGTCGCAAGTGGTTGGCGAGTTAATAATAAAACATCTAACTCATCACCATCTTCGTCTAAAGTTTGTGGAATGAAACCATAGTTAGTTGGTTTTGCGAAGATCGCTGGCTCAACACGGTCTAATTGGAACGCTGCAACTTTACGGTTCCATTCGATTTTGTGGCAGCTCCCTTCTGGAATTTCATTTACCACATTGATAATGCCAGCATCTACATCGCCTGGCGTTAAAATTTGATTAAAATCAGCCATTGTTTTTCCTTTTTTTGATTACGTTAAAAACTTTCAGAGTATAGCAGTTTTTAGCCGATAAAAAAATATGCGAAAAACATCCTCAAAACTGACCGCACTTTCCCGCAGCCTGACAAAAAAAACGGTTGCGCAAACGTTTACTTTAAAATAATTTGCTATAAAATAGCACGTCTTTTTTTGATTATTAACCTAGGGGACTTTATGTCAAGTTTAGAAAAAACTTTTGAACTCAGTAAACGCGGTTCAACAGTTCGTCAAGAAATCATTGCGGGTTTAACCACCTTCTTAGCCATGGTGTATTCTGTGATTGTTGTGCCCAAAATGCTTGGTGATGCAGGCTTTCCAGCTGAATCAGTGTTTATCGCAACCTGTTTAGTCGCGGGGCTTGGTTCGATTTTAATCGGCTTTTGGGCAAATGCGCCAATGGCGATCGGTTGTGCCATTTCATTAACTGCCTTCACCGCATTTAGCTTAGTCATTGGTCAACATGTTTCTATTCCTGTGGCATTAGGTGCTGTATTCCTTATGGGTTTGGTATTCACCTTAATCTCTGCGACAGGTATTCGCTCTTGGATCTTACGTAACCTGCCATCAAGCATCGCGCATGGTGCAGGGATCGGGATCGGCTTATTCTTACTTTTAATCGCCGCAAACGGCGTAGGCTTAGTGGTCGGCAACCAAGCGGGTTTACCAGTTAAATTAGGTGATTTCACCTCGTTCCCAGTAATGATGTCTTTAATTGGCCTTGCATTTATTATCGGCTTAGAAAAAATGAAAGTGAAAGGCGGGATTTTATGGGTCATCATCGCAATTACTATCGTAGGTTTAATCTTCGATCCAAACGTAACATTCAATGGCCAAATCTTCAAAATGCCAACCTTTGGTGAAAACTCACTTTTCTTACAATTAGATTTACAAGGTGCATTACAACCAGCCATTTTACCCATTGTCTTTGCTTTAGTGATGACTGCTGTATTTGATGCAACAGGTACTATTCGTGCCGTTGCAGGTCAAGCGGACTTATTAGATAAAGACGGACAAATCATCAACGGTGGCAAAGCCTTAACCTCTGACTCTGTAAGTAGCTTATTCTCAGGTTTATTCGGTACTGCGCCAGCCGCTGTTTATATTGAATCAGCAGCAGGGACAGCCGCAGGCGGTAAAACGGGTATCACCGCTATCGTGGTCGGCGTATTATTCTTATTAATGTTATTTTTCCAACCACTTGCCTTCTTAGTGCCAGGTTACGCAACTGCACCAGCATTAATGTATGTGGGCTTATTAATGTTAAGCAATGTGAGCAAATTAGACTTCGATGATTTCGTGGGCGCAATGAGCGGCTTAGTTTGCGCGGTATTCATCGTGTTAACGGCAAACATCGTAACCGGTATCATGCTTGGCTTTGCGGCATTAGTGATTGGTCGCATCGTAAGTGGCGACGTGAAAAAACTCAACATCGGTACAATTATCATCGCCATTGTACTTGTCGCATTCTATGCTGGCGGCTGGGCGATTTAATTAAATACAATCTTGATAAGGCGAACAATGGTTCGCCTTTTTATTTCTAGCCTAAAAACAATCAAAAAACCAACCGCACTTTTACTTTACAAATCCCTAAATCCGCCTAAAATACAGGCCTTTAATACGGCTTGCCAAAAGCAAGCTACTGACCTGAAATCAGACAAGAGAACATTATGACAACCCCATTTAAACCTGAATTACTCTCCCCAGCGGGCTCCCTCAAAAACATGCGCTACGCTTTTGCCTATGGCGCAGATGCCGTTTATGCAGGCCAACCACGTTACAGCTTACGTGTACGTAACAATGAATTTAATCATGCCAATTTAAAAATCGGGATCGATGAAGCCCATGCGCTTGGCAAAAAATTCTATGTGGTCGTGAACATTGCACCACATAACTCCAAACTCAAAACCTTTATCAAAGATTTACAACCTGTGATCGACATGGGCCCCGATGCCTTAATTATGTCTGACCCAGGCTTAATCATGTTGGTGCGTGAAAACTTCCCGGATATTGATATTCACCTTTCTGTACAAGCGAATGCGGTAAACTGGGCTACCGTTAAATTCTGGAAGCAAATGGGGTTAACTCGTGTGATTTTATCGCGCGAATTATCAATCGAAGAAATCGCAGAAATTCGCCAACACGTGCCTGATATCGAACTCGAAATTTTCGTACACGGTGCGTTATGTATGGCGTATTCTGGCCGCTGCTTGCTTTCTGGCTATATCAACAAACGCGATCCAAACCAAGGCACTTGTACCAATGCTTGCCGCTGGGAATACAAAATGGAAGAAGGCACCACGGATGAAGTAGGCAACATCGTGCCAAAAATCGATCCCGCTCAACAAATCGAAGTGAGAAATGTCGCACCAACCTTAGGTGAAGGTGCGGTAACGGATAAAGTCTTCCTTTATACCGAATCACAAAAGCCCGATGAGCAAATGACGGCATTTGAAGATGAGCACGGCACCTACTTTATGAATTCAAAAGATCTGCGTGCCGTACAACACGTGGAAAAATTGACCGCACTTGGTGTGCATTCTTTAAAAATCGAAGGCCGTACAAAATCATTCTATTACTGCGCAAGAACCGCACAAGTTTACCGCAAAGCCATTGATGATGCGGCTGCAGGCAAACCATTTGATGAAAGCTTAATGGATACCTTGGAATCCCTTGCCCATCGTGGTTATACCGAAGGTTTCTTACGTCGTCATACGCACGATGAATACCAAAATTACGAATATGGCTACTCTATCTCTGAACGCCAACAATTTGTCGGTGAATTTACCGGTAAACGTAATGAACAAGGTATGGCTGAAGTCGCAGTGAAAAACAAATTCTTGCTTGGTGATGAAGTGGAAATGATGACCCCACAAGGCAACATCGTCTTTAAGATTGAAAAAATGCTCAATCGCAAAAACGAAAATGTAGAAGCCGCACTTGGCGATGGCCACTTTGTCTTTTTAGATGTGCCACAAGACATCCAACTTGATTATGCATTGTTGATGCGTAACTTGGTCAACACCAACACACGCAATCCACACAATTAATTTGTTAAAAAATTGTTGCATTTGTTAAAGAATGTACTATAATACATCCCATACCTGATTTGTTAATTCAACAACTCATAGTATGACTCCAAATATTTTGCCCTTTCACCTTTTTGAAAGGGCTTTTTTTATGCCCTAAAAACACACCCCAAAATCGTATAATATACTCCATTTTAAAAATTAATTAACTTCATATTATTTATGATAAAAAATATAAAAATAATCATTAATATAAAAACAAAACGTGGATAAATTACGCAAAAATACTAAAAGGTATCATAAATATGAAGGATTATTTTATGTGAGTGAAACTATCCTGTTACTACCATTCGCACAAAACTAACTAGAAAATCCTTACCTTACGAACATTGGTAAACCTTACTAAGTCATTTAAGAAGTTCTGGAGAAATAATTAAAGAATTTTTGAAAAGAGAAAGTCTGGTGTTTTAATATCACTAAGGTAAAATGTAACAATTAGAATTATTTAATGACTCAATTATTTTTTATTAGGTAACCAAATGACTGTAAAAACACAACTAAAAAAATTAATTATTGAAAAATTTAGAGCTTTAAATAACGTAGAGGTTGAATTTGGAGATGCTATTACTGTTATATGTGGAAAAAATGGTACATCTAAATCTTCAATCTTAGGAATTGCAGCTCAAATTTTTAGCTTTGATAAGGATTATGTCAAAGATGAACCTATTTCTTATAAACAAATTACAGGGGCTCCATTCAAATCAAAGTATCGTGATCATTTTAGAATATCTCAGGCATTTGATATACCCGGCTCAATGAAAGTTTCTATAGAGCTCAAAGATGGTTACACAAATCAAGATGCAACTGCAAGATTAGAGTTAATGACACGTAATGGAGCAGCTAGGGCAGTTGTTAGAAATAACAGTACAGCGATAGGTGGGGCTAATACAAGTAGGAATTTTACACATCCTGTTATTTTCTTAAGCTTAAAAAGGCTTTATCCTATAACAGATCGAACCTATGAAATTAAGGACTTTGATTATCTAAATACCCATAAACAAGAGTTTATTAATCTGACAAATGAGCTTTTAAATAGAAGTTCAGCTAATGCTATTGGTACAGGAGGCACGATTAGTTCCGCTGTTTCCTATGGCGATAATTATGATCAAGAATCCGTCTCGGCGGGAGAAGATAATGCTGGACAAATTGTATTAGCACTGATGTCGTTTAGGAAGCTCAAAGAAGAGTATGCAGACTACAAGGGAGGATTGTTATTAATAGATGAGGCAGATGCTGGGTTATTTCCAACTGCTCAAATCAATCTATTAAAGATACTGGAAAGAGAATGTAGAGACCTTAATTTACAGGTTATTATGACCTCACATTCTCCAGTTTTAATTGAATATGCTTTTGAAAAAAGTAAGCAATTTAGACAAAGATATAAAACCATCTATTTAAGCAATACGTACGGTGATATACGAGTACAACATGATTGGTCTTGGGCAAAAATCAGTGCGGACTTGCTGGCAACCACAACCCCTGTAACTGCAACCATAAATTTACCAAAAATTAATATTTATTTTGAAGATGGAGAGGCTTCTGATTTATTTAACGCGATAATGTACAGACAACCAATTAAGAAATTCACATCACCAATGAATGATATTACTCTTGGTTGTTCAAATTATTTCCAACTTATAAACAAAAAAGTTACAGAGTTTTCAGAGAAAAGCATCGTTTGTCTAGATGCAGATCAACAGACAAAGGTAAATAAAAGTCACAAAACGATTGTTTTATTACCAGGTCATTTACCACCAGACCAGTTAATTTTTGAATATTTGTATAACTTAAGAGATGACCACCCTTATTGGCAGAATGAGCTAAATTTTTCAAGATCTGTTTTTACAAATCTTGCTAGAGAAGTGACTAGTGCATTTTCGATTACTGGTAATGAAGTGAATATAAAAGAAAGGGTAGAGAGTTATACTAGAAATAAGCGCCAAGAAGATAAATCGGCAAGAGATATTTTTAAAAATTTTTATAAGAATGAAGATATTCAGAATTTATGTCATTCAAATCACAAAGCTTACAATCCATGGGTAGCTTGGATTAGTGAAAATCCTGAATTAGTAAACAAGTTTTTAAACGATTTCAAAAACACGATGTGTCATATTATGCAGAAAGGATACTCTGTTGATCCCGCAAAGCTATCAGCATTGAACGTAAAACTGAAAAGAGTAAATCATAGAGATGAAAACGAATAGATTATATAGCCCGTTACGCTATCCGGGAGGAAAAGCATCTTTTTCTCCTTTTATAGCAAAAGTAATGGAATTAAATGGTGTCTCGGGTGGACACTATCTTGAACCGTATGCTGGAGGAGCTGGTGTCGCACTAAATTTATTATTTAATGGATATGCGGAACATATCCATATTAATGACGCTGATCCAGCAGTTTATGCTTTTTGGAAATCAGTAACTCAATATTCTGATGAACTTTTACATTTACTTGAATCCACTCCTATTACTATTGATGAATGGTTCAAGTGGCGTTCAATTTTACGTAATGAACGTGATGCAAATTTGGTTGAAAAAGGTTTTGCAACTTTATTCATGAATAGAACTAATCGTTCAGGTATTTTAAAGGCCGGTGTAATTGGAGGAAAGCAACAAACAGGCATATATAAACTTGATGCACGATTCAACAAAGGGGATATTGCATTACGCATTATTGAAATAGCCAAACGGAAAAACGATATTTCGGTTTATTGTGAAGACTCCTTATCTTTATTAAGTAATTGCTCTGAATTTCTTCCAGAAAAATCATTAATTTATTTGGATCCTCCTTATTACGTAAAAGGAAAAGGATTATATCGAAATTATTATAAACATGATGATCATGTTGCTATTTCAAAGGTAATTCAACACAGTAACTTTAAATATCCCTGGGTTGTATCCTATGACAATACAGAAGAAATTTGTTTTATGTATCAAATGAGCAAGTCTTTAAGCTATGGATTAAACTATTCAGCACAAAGACGCTATATTGGAAATGAAATTATGTTTTTCAGCCAAGATTTACTCATTCCAGAAGAAGGCATTCCCAAAGTGAAAATGGCTGGTTAGTTACAATTTTACACGCTATTGATTTTCATTACACTCATTAAACCAGACTATTTTCTGTTCACTTTCCCATAATATGGAAGAGTTTTGTTATATGATGATGCCTATGAAAACTAAAATAAACAGCCGCCTTCGGGCGGCTGTGTGCTGAAACAAAACTTAACAGATTTGAATAGTAAATATTTACTCCTCTACTCTATCTCTCAACCCAATTCATACCCAATAACATTCCCCCTTGTATTTCCCCCTTATTCGCTCTAGACTATGCCCCATTTTTAGCTTTCATTATTTACAATTATGCGTGTTTCTGACTTTCATTTTGACTTACCAGATGAGCTGATTGCTCGTTATCCTAAAGAAGATCGCTCTTCTTGCCGCTTGTTACAACTCAATGGCGAAAACGGGGAGATTTCTCACCGCACTTTTACCGATGTATTGGATTTAATCGACGAAGGCGATTTGTTGATTTTTAACAATACGCGTGTGATCCCTGCTCGTATGTTTGGTCGTAAAGCCAGTGGCGGAAAAATTGAAGTGTTAGTAGAGCGTGTTTTGAGTGAACATCATTTTTTAGCGCATATTCGTTCGTCAAAAGCGCCGAAAGAAGGTGCTGAATTATTTTTAGGTGAAGATAAACTGGGTGAAAATAATGGCGTAAAAGCGATTATGATTGGTCGTCAAGATGCCCTTTTTGAAGTGGAATTAGCGGATAAAAGTCGTAATGTGCTTGATGTGTTGCAAGAAATCGGTCATATGCCTTTGCCGCCTTATATTGATCGACCTGATGAAGAAGCGGATCAAGAATGCTATCAAACCGTGTATAACAAAGTACCTGGCGCCGTGGCGGCGCCAACGGCTGGCTTGCATTTTGATGATGAGCTTTTACAAAAACTACACGAAAAAGGTGTCAATTTTGAATTTGTGACGTTACACGTGGGCGCAGGCACATTCCAACCCGTACGTGTTGAAAATATTGAAGATCACATTATGCATGCAGAATATGTGGAGCTTTCTCAAGAAGTCTGCAATGCCATTATTGAAACGAAAAAAGCGGGTAAACGTGTGATTGCGGTAGGCACAACATCAGTGCGTTCTGTTGAAACCGCTGCTCTATCTGCAGAAGAAAATGGCAACCCAGATTTAATTGAACCTTATTTTTCTGATACGTCCATTTTTATTTATCCGGGCAAATCATTCCGTGTGGTGGATGCGTTGATTACCAACTTCCATTTGCCGGAAAGCACATTGATTATGCTAGTATCTGCCTTCGCAGGCTTTAGCAACACTATGAACGCCTATAAAAGTGCGGTCGAAAATCGCTATCGTTTTTTCAGTTATGGCGATGCAATGTTCATTACCAAAAATCCTAATGTGAAAGGCTTAGAATAAGTGGTTTGACTTATTTTCAGCCAACTCATAAAATACCTACCAAGAAGCCTGTACTAACAGGCTTTTTTATTGAATAACAACCTACGAACTGTTTATTCGTTGAGGAAAGAAAATGAAATATGAATTAGATAAAACCAGCGGTAGCGCACGTCGTGGTCGCTTGGTATTTGAACGTCCACAAGGCACGTTCACCGTTGAAACCCCCGCATTTATGCCAGTGGGGACTTATGGCACGGTAAAAGGCATGACACCAGAAGAAGTGCGTGCGACGGGTGCTGAAATTTTATTGGGTAATACCTTCCATTTATGGCTTCGTCCAGGCCAAGAAGTCATGCGTAAACACGGTGATTTACATGACTTTATGCAATGGCATCGTCCGATTTTGACTGACAGTGGCGGCTTCCAAGTATTCAGTTTAGGTAAATTACGTAAAATAACCGAAGAAGGCGTGAAATTCCAAAACCCAATTAACGGTGAGCGCATTTTCCTTTCACCTGAAAAATCCATGGAAATTCAATATGATTTAGGTTCTGACATCGTGATGATTTTCGATGAATGTACGCCTTATCCTGCGACTTTTGATTATGCGAAAAAATCCATGGAAATGTCTCTTCGTTGGGCAAAACGCAGCCGCGATCGCTTTGATGAATTAGGCAATAAAAATGCGCTATTCGGTATTATTCAAGGCGGCGTATTTGAAGAATTACGCAAAGTATCACTAGAAGGTTTAGTGAATATTGGCTTTGACGGTTATGCGGTGGGCGGTTTAGCGGTAGGCGAACCAAAAGAAGACATGCACCGTATTTTAGAATACATCTGCCCACAAATTCCAGCTGACAAACCGCGCTATTTAATGGGCGTGGGTAAGCCAGAAGATTTAGTGGAAGGCGTGCGTCGTGGCATTGATATGTTCGACTGTGTAATGCCAACCCGTAACGCTCGTAACGGTCATTTATTCGTGACAGACGGCATTGTCAAAATCCGTAATGCAAAATATCGTGATGATACGAGCCCGTTGGATCCAGAATGTGATTGCTATACCTGTAAAAACTACACCAAAGCGTATTTATATCATTTAGATAAGTGTGGTGAAATTTTAGGTGCACGCTTAAATACCATTCACAATTTACGCTATTATCAACGTTTAATGGCGGAAATTCGCCAAGCTATCGAAGACGATCGTTTTGATGATTTTGTGGTGGAATTCTATGCTCGCATGGGCAAACCTGTTCCCCCATT
>CAKQTN010000003.1:0-44766 GCA_934276625.1 uncultured Haemophilus sp. | reverse complement strand
GATTATCTTACAAACGCAGATATGCAACAAATGGTGTCAGATGTGGCACATAAAATAAAAGGCGCTGCAGCATCAGTGGGGCTTGTTAATATTCAAAATATTGCAAAACAGGCTCAAGACACGTCATTACCTAATTGGACATCTGATATTGCTTTATGGATAAAGCAACTCAGTAATGAATGGTTTCAAAATGTAGCTGAATTAGAAGCATATTTAGAAAAATAATTCATGACACGTCATTTTCAAATTTTGATCAGTGAGAATATGCCGTCTAATTTGCCGGCAAATACCTTGATCATTAATGAGTTTTCTAAAATTCAAAATCTTCTTGGGCAAGAGTTTGAGGCGATCTTGTTTGATGCACGAAAAGGTATCCATTTAGAGGCGCTTGCCATTGCGGCCGGTACATTGAAAATGAATGGTGCCTTAATTGTCTTGCTATCAAATTGGGAGAAACTTCATTCCCAAATAGACGAAGATAGTCTTCGTTGGTCAGGTTCGCTTGAGGCAATTACGACGCCAAGATTTATTGCATATTTTAAGCATTGTATTCATAAATATGGTTTTCCCGTCCTTTATCATCAAAATGATTTAAAATTTGACCGCACTTTTCAGCGAGAATTTGTAAATCACAACGCGACCTTAGATCAGCAGAAAATTATTGAGCAGATCTTACAAAAAGAATCTGAACTATACTTTCTTACTGCCAAACGAGGAAGAGGGAAATCAGCTCTAGCAGGCTTATTAGCGAATCAACTGGATACTAAAATTTACCTCACAGCTCCAAATAAAAGTGCGGTTAATATTTTGGGTGAATTTTCACAAAAAGAAATTATCTTTATTACACCAGATGCGCTTTTCCTTGCTTTGCAAAATGATCCTTCTTTTTCTGAAAATGCTTGGCTTTTTGTAGATGAGGCGGCAATGTTGCCGATTGCTCAACTTACTGCTTTTTCCCACCATTTTAAGCATATTTTATTTACGACAACTATTCATAGTTATGAGGGAACAGGACGAGGCTTTGAGCTTAAATTTAAGCAAAAAATTAACCGCACTTTTTCTAACTTTGAGCTTATTGAACCGCTACGTTGGTCGAAAGATGATGCTTTAGAGGCATTTATCGATGAGCTTTTATTATTGAATGTAGAGGATGAGTTTAAACAAACAGCATACGATAAAAGCAAGTTCTGTCAAATTGCTGAACGATCACAAGAGGAAATACTTTCTTCATTGTCTCAATTCTATGGCTTGATGACATTAGCTCATTATCGTACATCACCATTAGATCTACGACGATTGTTTGATGCTAATGCGCAGCGTTTTTTTACCGCTGAAAATAAACAAGATTTACTAGGTGCAGTTTGGGTGTTAAAAGAAGGTGGGATTGAAGATGCAGCCCTCATTGAAGCGATTCAGCAGGGGACTCGACGCCCAAAAGGCAATCTCGTGCCTCAAGCACTTTGTTTTCATGCGCAGCTACAAAAGGCTTGTGAATTACATTCTTTACGTATTTCGAGAATTGCGGTTCAGCCTATGTGGCAGCAGCATGGTATTGGTACACAACTTATTGAATACATCACACAAAATGCCGATCTGGATTATTTATCAGTGAGTTTCGGTTATACCAAAGAACTGGCTCAATTTTGGCAGAAATGTGGTTTTTCTCTTGTTCATTTAGGCGAGCATTTAGAGACGAGTAGTGGTTGTTATTCAGCTATCGCTCTAAAAGGGCTTTCTGCACAAGGGATTGAATTAGAAAAAGAAGCAACGCAATCTTTTCAACGGAATATGCCTTTGTCTTTCCATCCGCTCGTTCAGGAATTTAATAGCACATCAGTAGATTGGGAATTGATTGACGAAGATTGGCTAAGCTTAAAAAATTTTGCTTATTTTCACCGCACTTTAGCTTCCGCTTTGCCGGCAATTCGTCGATTTTTAATGAATTTAGATGAAAAAGATTGCCCTTTAATGAGAGATTATTTCATCACGAAACAGATACCCTATAATAAGAAAAATGGGTTAAAATTATTACGTTCGGAAATTGCACAAAAATTAAAAAAGGAGGCAAAATGAGCGAACAAGAAAAAAAAGGTTGGTTTCGTAAAGCGGTAGATGAATATAATAAATTTTGCAGTGAGCTTGGTTTAGATAAAGGTAGCTGTCGAGGTTGTATGCCACGCATTGAATTTGATGATGATGGTAAGGTAAAAAAAGAGAAACCACTAGAACCACTCAAAAAATAAAAGAAAACAGGGTTAAGATAACCCTGTTTTTTTATACAGATAATTATTGAAAACTAGATTGAATTTGCTAAACTAACAAGCTGTTCATGCAAAAATGAGATAAAAATTGACCGCACTTATGAAAACAACCTATTTTAATTTTGATATTCCGACTCAGCCCAATGATCATAAAATTCTTGGCAATGTATTGGTGAGTGCAGATGCACTTGCGGTTAGTGAAATTGCAGAGCAATACGATGGATTGACGGTGGTTGTGACACCGGATACCAAAAGTGCGGTTCGTTTATCACAAGTTTTACCGGATTTAACTTCTCAGCCCGTTCAGTTTTTTCCTGATTGGGAAACGTTGCCTTATGATTCTTTTTCGCCTCATCAAGAAATTATTTCTTCTCGTTTAAGTGCACTATTTCATTTGCAAAATACTAAAAAAGGCATCTTTGTTTTGCCGATTAGCACATTAATGCAACGTGTGTGCCCGCCGAAATATCTACAGCACAATGTCCTTTTGATTAAAAAAGGTGATCGTCTTGTCATTGAAAAATTGCGATTACAATTAGAGTCAGCTGGATATCGTTCTGTAGAGCAAGTGCTCGAACATGGCGAATATGCTGTGCGCGGATCACTTTTAGATCTTTTCCCAATGGGAAGTGCGGTTCCATTTCGTTTAGATTTTTTTGATGATGAAATTGATTCGATTCGTACTTTTGATGTGGATACACAACGAACTTTAGATGAAATTCAATCTATTAATTTATTACCTGCACACGAATTTCCAACAGATGAGAAAGGTATTGAGTTTTTCCGTACACAATTTAGAGAAACTTTTGGAGAAATTCGTCGTGATCCAGAACATATTTATCAGCAAATCAGTAAAGGTACATTAATTTCAGGGATTGAATATTGGCAGCCGTTATTCTTTGATGAAATGGCAACATTGTTTGATTACTTGCCAGAAAAAACGTTGTTTGTGGATATGGAAAAAAATCAAGCACAAGGTGAACGTTTTTATCTTGATGCCAAACAGCGTTATGAGCATCGAAAAGTTGATCCAATGCGCCCTCTTTTGCCGCCAGAACGTTTGTGGCTAAGCATTGATGCGGTAAATCATGCATTAAAAAATTATCCTAAAATTAATTTTAAAGCAGAAAAAGTGCGGTCATCTGTTCGTCAGAAAAATTTAGCGGTGTCCGCATTACCAGCCGTGACCATTCAATCACAGCAAAAAGAACCGTTATCCCAACTTCGACAGTTTATTGAACATTTTAAAGGAAATGTTTTATTTTCAGTTGAAACTGAAGGGCGACGTGAAACCTTGCTGGATTTACTTTCACCATTAAAAATTAAACCTAAACAGATTAAAACCTTATCTGAAGCCAATCAAGACAAGTTTAATCTGTGGGTAAGTCGTCTTGAGCAAGGTTTTATTCTTGATGAGGCTAAACTCGCCGTTATTACTGAACATGAAATTTTAGGCGAGCGAATACAACAACGTCAGCGTGATAAACGTAAGGCGGTGAATCCAGATACCTTAGTGCGCAATCTGGCTGAATTAAAAATTGGGCAGCCTGTGGTGCATTTAGATCATGGTGTTGGGCGTTACGGTGGGTTAGTCACGCTTGATACAGGTGGTTTAAAAGCGGAATATTTGCTGATCAATTATGCGAATGAATCCAAACTTTATGTGCCTGTTGGTTCACTTCATTTAATTAGTCGCTATGTCGGTGGCTCAGATGAAACCGCACCATTACATAAATTAGGTAATGAATCATGGGCGAAAACCCGTCAAAAAGCTGCAGAAAAAATTCGTGATGTGGCCGCTGAATTGCTTGATGTGTATGCTCAGCGAGAAGTGAAAAAAGGTTTTGAATTTAAATATGATCGTGAGGAGTTCCAGCAATTTGCTGCAACTTTCCCTTTTGAAGAAACACACGATCAAGCTATGGCGATTAACGCAGTCATTTCGGATATGTGTCAACCCAAAGCGATGGATCGTTTGGTTTGTGGTGATGTAGGTTTTGGAAAGACTGAAGTGGCGATACGTGCAGCATTTTTGGCGGTAATGAATCATAAACAAGTAGCTGTATTAGTCCCAACAACCTTGTTAGCTCAACAGCATTACGAGAATTTTAAAGATCGTTTTGCTAATCTTCCGGTTAATGTGGAAGTGCTTTCTCGCTTTAAAACAGCCAAAGAGCAAAAACAAATCTTAGAAAATTTAGCCGAAGGAAAAGTCGATATTCTGATTGGAACCCATAAATTAATTCAATCCGATGTGAAGTTTTCTGATCTAGGCTTACTCATCATTGATGAAGAACATCGCTTTGGTGTGGGGCAAAAAGAGAAAATTAAACAACTTCGAGCGAATATTGATATTTTAACACTTACTGCAACGCCAATTCCTCGTACTTTGAATATGGCGATGAATGGCATTCGCGATCTTTCTATTATTGCGACACCACCGGCTCGTCGAGTGAGTATCAAAACGTTTGTTCGTCAGAAAGATGATTTAATTATTCGTGAAGCGATCCTGCGTGAAATTTTACGTGGTGGGCAAGTTTATTATTTACATAATGATGTGGCGAGTATTGAAAATACAGCAGAAAAACTGACCGCACTTGTGCCAGAAGCTCGTGTCGTGATTGGTCATGGTCAAATGCGAGAACGTGAACTTGAACGCGTGATGAGTGATTTTTATCATCAACGTTATAACGTATTAGTTTGTTCCACTATTATTGAAACGGGGATTGATGTACCAACGGCAAATACGATTATTATTGAACGTGCAGATAATTTTGGCTTGGCACAGCTTCACCAGTTGCGTGGTCGAGTAGGGCGTTCTCACCACCAAGCTTATGCTTATTTGCTTACACCGCCGCCGAAATTAATGACGAAAGATGCGAAACGTCGTTTAGAGGCATTAGAAAGTTTAGATAACTTAGGTGCAGGTTTCATTCTTGCAACGCACGATTTAGAAATTCGCGGTGCAGGTGAATTATTAGGGAATGAACAAAGTGGGCAAATTGAAAGTATCGGTTTTTCACTTTATATGGAATTACTTGATGCAGCAGTTAAAGCCTTAAAAGAGGGGAGAGAACCTTCATTAGAAGAGATTACACATCAGCAAGCCGAAATTGAGTTACGTGTTCCAGCCCTATTGCCTGAGGATTATCTGGGCGATGTGAATATGCGTTTGTCGTTCTATAAACGCATTGCTGCAGCAGAAAGTAAACAAGAGTTAGATGAATTAAAAGTTGAATTAATTGATCGCTTTGGCTTATTACCTGAAGCAACTAAAAATCTTTTACAAATTGCTGAAATGCGTTTAATGGTGAAACCATTAAAAGTGCTGAAAATCGATGCAGGGGCTCAAGGTGGCTTTATTGAATTCTCACCTTCAGCAAAAGTTGATCCAGAAAAATTCATCAAATTAATTCAACAAAATCCAATTGTTTATCGCTTTGATGGGCCATTAAAATTTAAGTTTGTGAAAGCACTTCCAGAAAACAAAGAGCGGTTAGAATTTGTGATGGATTTGGTGAAGACACTTACTGAGTAGCAAGTAAATAAAAAGGCTGACAAAATGTCAGCCTTTCTTTTTCACGTTTTATTAGTGAAGCGCTTCAACAACGCTTAAGAACATTTTTAAGATACCGGCATTTAATAAGTCGATAAAGAATGCCCCTACCATTGGTACGATTAAGAACGCTTTGTGAGATGGTCCGAAACGACTGGTAATCGCTTGCATGTTAGCGACGGCTGTTGGTGTTGCGCCGAGACCGAAACCACAGTGACCCGCACTTAATACAATTGCATCATAATCTTTACCCATCATACGGTATGTGACGTAGATAGCGAAGAAAGCCATGAAGACAACTTGAACCGCTAAGATAACTAATACATCTGTTGCAAGACCTGCTAATTCCCAAAGTTTGAGAGACATTAAAGCAATCGCTAAGAAGATAGATAAACCTACGCTACCTAATACGTCAATCGCTGAATCAGCCACTTGGAATTTGAATAAGTGAGTTAAGCTGTTACGAATGATTACACCTGTAAACAAACACCATACGAATGTTGGTAATTGAATGTGTGTACCTTTTGTTAAGCCATCTAAATATTGACCGATGAGTAAACATAAAGAAAGCATCGCGATGGTTTCAATGATTGAGCGTGCATTCACTTTACGTTTATAAGTTGGGTGCTCAAATGCTTCTTGTACGTCATCTACTTCATCATTCTCTGGGTTCTCACCTTGTTTTTGATGATTTAATAAATAACGAGATACTGGACCACCTAAGATACCACCAAAGACTAAACCGAATGTTGCACATGCCATGGCGATTTCTGTCGCAGCCGGTAGATTAAATTCTTTAGTGAATGTTTCTGCCCATGCCGCACCTGTACCATGACCACCGGTTAGGGTAACTGAACCAGCAAGTAAGCCGTAAGCAGGATCAATGCCTAATAATTGAGTACCTACAATACCGATGACATTTTGGCAAACAATGAGTATTCCTGCCGCCAATAGGAAGATAACTAATGGTTTTCCGCCTTTAATTAAGCGAGCAAAGTTTGCACTTAAACCGATAGAGGAGAAGAATACCAACATCATAGATGTTTGTAAGCTTTTCTCAAAAGTGAATGAAGTGCCATTTACTTTGTATAAAATGGTTAATGCAATAGCCACAATAAAGCCGCCAACGACAGGCTCAGGGATATTAAATGTTTGTAAAACGCGAATGCGTTTTACTAGAAAAAAACCGAGTAATAATACAAAACTTGCTAAAGCAAGTGTTTGATAGGTATCAAAAACAATATTCACGAAATATCCTCCTATTTAGTTTGGTTTCGAGAATTCTTATGAGTTGTGTTCAGGTTCAACCACCACAATGTCAACATTACTATGTAATCCACGTGGTAATTGGGAGCCTTTTCTGCCGCGTTCCGCACGGAATTTTTGCAGATCTTCCGGTTTTAATGTGATTTTTCGTTTACCGGAATGGAACTCAAGGCTGGCTTGCTCTGAAATTAAGAACAATTTCACCAATAATTCTGACCGCGCTTTTGCATTCGCTGCTGGAATACTGATGATTTTGTTGCCTTTCCCTTTTGATAATGCCGGTAAATCCCGTACCGGAAAAATCAGCATTCGACCCGCTGAAGTGAGGGACACAAGAAGTGAGGCCGACTCGGAAAGTGTCTCAGGTTTCAAGACTTTCGCATTTTCTGGCAAAGAAATCAAGGCTTTTCCAGCTTTATTACGTGCAATTAAATCTTCAAATTTGCAAATAAAACCATATCCTGCATCTGATGCCATCAATAATTCTTGTTTTTCAGGTTCCATAATAACCTGTTCCATGGTCGCACCTGGCGGTAATGTCAGTTTACCGGTGAGCGGTTCACCTTGTGAACGCGCAGAAGGCAAGCTTAATGGATCTAAAGCGTAGCTACGACCTGTACTATCAATAAAGATTACGGGTTGATTGCTTTTACCACAAGCGTGCGCCAGATATTTATCGCCTGCTTTATAGCTTAATCCTTCCGGATCAATGTCATGACCTTTTGCACAGCGTACCCAGCCCATCTCAGATAAGATAACGGTAACAGGTTCTGCTGGCGTCATTTCACTTTCAGAAATGGCTTTTGCTTCTTCACGTTCAACTAATTGAGACATTCTAGGGCTGGCGTATTTTTTTGCATCTTCTTGAATTTCTTTTTTGATCAAAGTATTTAAGCGACGTTCAGATCCTAAAATTAACTCTAAATTTGACCGCTCTTCTTCGAGTTTATCTTTTTCAGCTTGTAATTGATGTTCTTCTAATTTGGCTAAATGGCGTAAACGTAAGTTTAAAATGGCTTCTGCCTGTTCATCACTTAAGTTAAAGCGAGCCATTAAAACTTGTTTTGGTTCATCTTCAGTACGAATAATCTCAATCACTTCGTCAATATTGAGGAAGGCAATCATCAAACCATCTAAAATGTGCAAACGAGCGAGTACTTTATCTAAACGATGTTGTAAACGACGTGTCACGGTAGTACGACGGAATGTCAGCCATTCGGTAAGAACTTGAAGTAAGCCTTTCACGGCTGGTTTATGATCAAGCCCAATCATATTCATATTCACACGATAGCTTTTTTCGAGATCCGTCGTCGCAAATAAATGCGCCATCAAGGCATCCGTGTCAACACGATTTGAACGTGGCACAAGCACGATACGCACAGGATTTTCGTAATCCGCCTCATCACGAATATCTTCCACCATTGGCAATTTTTTCGCCGTCATTTGCTCAGCGATTTGTGCAATGATTTTTGATGGAGAAGATTGATGAGGAAGTGCGCTAATGATGATTTCACCGTCTTCTTTATGCCATGTTGCTCGCATCTTGATGGAGCCACGGCCGGTTTCGTACATTTTGCGAATATCATCTTTGGGCGAAATAATTTCCGCTTCAGTTGGAAAATCAGGGCCTTGAATGATATTGAGAACATCATCTAATCCTGCTTTTGGATTATCTAATAGCATAACAGCGGCATCCGCCACTTCATTAATATTGTGTGGTGGAATATCTGTTGCCATCCCGACGGCAATCCCCGTGGTGCCGTTTAACAGAATATGAGGCAAACGTGCAGGCAAATATTGTGGTTCTTCTAAAGTGCCATCAAAGTTTGGTTGGAAATCAACAGTGCCTTGACCTAATTCAGATAATAGAATTTCAGAGATTTTGGACAGGCGAGATTCTGTATAACGCATTGCTGCGAATGATTTAGGATCATCTGGCGCCCCCCAGTTTCCTTGCCCATCCACCAAAGGATAGCGATAAGAAAAGGGCTGAGCCATTAAAACCATGGCTTCATAACAGGCTGAGTCACCATGTGGATGGAATTTACCTAACACATCACCGACGGTACGTGCAGATTTTTTAAATTTTGCCGCGGCATTTAAACCTAGTTCTGACATCGCATAGACAATACGGCGCTGAACAGGCTTTAAGCCATCGCCAATAAAAGGCAATGCACGATCCATGATGACGTACATTGAATAATTAAGATAAGCCTTTTCTGTAAAGGTGCGAAGTGGCATCTGCTCGATGCCTTCGTAGTTAATATTGCTCATATTCTTCTAATCTATTTTCTGGTTGCACCGGAATTCCCATCGGAATGTTCGTGAGGAGAATGTCCCATATCCATTCCTTTGTGACTGTCAATTTCGTAAGGAACAGGTTGCGGTTTTTGTGGATTGGCTTCTTTAAAGGCTTCGTCTTTTAATTTGCCGGAATAAATATTTGGATTTTTTTCGCCTTCAACCATAATATGTCCCATTGTGCCTTTGTTTACAGCGCGGAAAATGGAATGATCCATAAAGACATAAGTACCCGGCACATCAATTCGAGTTTCTACCATGGTGGCACTGCCAGATGGAATCAAGGTCGTTTGAACATTGTGATTAACAAGTGTGCCGCCTTCTACATACACATTGTCAAATACCGCACCGATTAAGTGGAAAGAAGAGCATAAATTTGGTCCAGCATTTCCTACAAATAGACGTATGGTTTCACCAGTTTTCGCTTTTAAGGCGTTTCCATCCATAGTTGCACCGACTTTACCGTTGAATAGTACGTATTCAGGACGTTCATCAATGGCTTTTTGCATACTGAATGGTTGCAAGCCAGGATCGCCAAATTCACCTTTGGTATAGAATTCACTTTGCATAATGTAAAATTCGCGATCCACTTTTGGTAAACCTTCTTTTGGCTCAACTAAAACTAAACCATACATCCCCTTGGCAAGGTGAATATCCACAGGCTGACTGCCACAGTGGTATAGATAAATCCCCGAACGTAACGCTCTAAATTGGAAGGTTGATGTATGCGTTGGTGGCGTTTCACTTGCGATAGCCCCCCCCATAGGCACAGCGGCAGCATGAAAATCGATACTGTGCGGCATCATTGAACTCGCTGAGTTGGAAAGTTGCACTTCCACCATATCGCCTTCACGTACACGAATGAATGGCGCAGGCACACTGCCGTTTAATGTCCAAAATTTAAATTGCACACCATCCATTAAATCCATAATTTGCTCAAGTGCGGTCAGTTTTACCACGACTTTTGCCGGATAGTTACGTTCAATCGGTTTTGGCACATTTGGCGCAAGCGTCAGTTCAGCTTCAATCTCTGGTAAATTCTCAACTGCAGTGGTTGCTGTATTTGAGGCTTTTTCTTCCGCTTGAGCAGAAGGAATAAGGCTTAAACCAGCACCTAATGTAATTGTTGCTAGGCCTAGTGCACTGTTTTTAAAAAAATCTCGACGTTGTTCGTTCATGATTGACCTCAAATAATTAAACGGCTAAATCCACTTGATCGCCATTGGTTTGTAACCAATTTTTGCGATCTTCCGCTCGTTTTTTGGCAAGTAACATATCCATTAATTCTAATGTTTCCGCGCCTTGATCTTCGCCTAGTTCATAGGTTAATTGAACTAAACGGCGTGTATTCGGATCCATGGTGGTTTCACGTAATTGTGATGGATCCATTTCACCTAAACCTTTGAATCGTTGTACGTTTAAAGTGCCTTTTTTACCTTTTAAGCGTTCTAAAATTGCTTCTTTTTCGTTTTCATCGAGGGCATAAAAGACTTCTTTACCTAAGTCGATACGATAGAGTGGTGGCATTGCCACATAAACGTGTCCATCTTGAACCAATTTAGGGAAGTGACGTAAAAAGAGCGCACAGAGTAGGGTGGCGATATGTAAACCATCAGAGTCCGCATCGGCTAAAATACAGACTTTCCCGTAACGAAGTTGAGATAAGTCTTCATTATCAGGATCGATACCAAGCGCCACAGCAATATCATGAATTTCGGTTGAACCAAGCACTTGATCACTAGCAACTTCCCAAGTATTTAAGATTTTTCCGCGTAACGGTAGGATCGCTTGATATTCACGGTCTCGCGCCTGTTTGGCCGAGCCGCCCGCAGAGTCACCCTCTACTAAGAATAATTCAGTTTTTTCTAAATTTTGTGATGCACAATCGGCTAATTTACCCGGTAGAGCAGGACCACTCACTAATTTTTTACGCACAACTTTTTTGGCTGCATTCAGACGACGTTGTGCAGAACTGATCGCCATTTCAGCTAAGCGATCTGCATCCTGTACGTTTTGATTCAACCATAAACTGAAGGCATCTTTTAAAACACCCGCAACAAAGACCGCACTTTGACGGGAAGATAAACGTTCTTTTGTTTGACCAGCAAATTGAGCATCTTGCATTTTCAGTGAAAGAATGTAAGCACAGCGATCCCAAATGTCGTCTGCAGTTAATTTCACGCCACGTGGTAATTTATTGCGGAATTCACAATATTCAGTCATGGCATTGAGCAAACCTTGGCGAAGACCATTCACATGTGTTCCGCCTTGTACTGTCGGAATCAAGTTTACATAGCTTTCTGCAATAAGCTCACCACCTTCCGGCAACCATAATAATGCCCAGCTTACCGCTTCTGTGGCTCCTTTAAACTCACCGACAAAAGGTTTTTCAGGTAAGGTTTCAAAACCATTCACTGCTTCGGTTAAGTAATCGGATAAACCATCTTGATAACACCACACATCTTCGGTGTTATTCACTTTATTGACAAATTTAATCTCTAAGCCTGAACAAAGCACGGCTTTCGCACGCAATAAGTGGCGTAAACGGCTAACAGAAAAATTCTTGCTATCAAAATATTTTGGATTAGGTTTGAAGTGAACGGTGGTACCGGTTGTACGTCTGCCACAAGTTCCGATGACTTCTAATTCTTCTACTTTTACGCCATTTTCAAAAGCAATTTTATATACTTCGCCGTTACGTTTAACTTGAATATCAACGCGTTCAGAAAGGGCATTGACGACAGAAATTCCCACCCCGTGTAAACCACCGGCAAATTCATAGTTTTTATTCGAGAATTTACCGCCAGCGTGAAGTTTAGTTAAGATCACTTCGACACCAGAAACGCCTTCCGTTGGGTGAATATCCACAGGCATCCCGCGGCCATTATCAATGACTTCAAGCGATTGATCAGCGTGTAAAATCACTTCAACTTTGGTGGCAAAACCTGCAAGGGCTTCATCCACACTGTTATCAATAACTTCTTGTGCAAGATGATTTGGACGGGTAGTGTCCGTGTACATGCCGGGGCGAATTTGCACTGGTTCGAGATCTTTTAGAACCGTAATTTCTTGAGCAGAATAATTTGTAGTCATTTTTAAAATTAGTTACTTATTTATAAAAAAATTAGCGTGATTTTATCAAAAAATGATGCGTTTATAAAATCAAAGATGAGAAAAGATAAGGATACTATACCAAGTAAAAGTGCAGTCAAAATTTGACGTGAATTTTGACCGCACTTGGGGTTCATTTGAATCTATTTAATCTGTTATAGATTGAGTTATCTCGATACTAAGCTTTTGCTTTTGTTGCTAAATATTCCTGTAAGCCTTTATCTCTCAATTTACAGCTCGGGCATTCTCCACAGCCACCTTCAACACCTTCATAGCAAGTGTGAGTATGCTGACGAACATAATCTAACGCACCTAATTCATCAGCTAATGCCCAAGTTTGTGCTTTGGTGAGATACATTAACGGTGTTTTTAAATTGAACGGGTAATCCATGGCTAAATTAAGGGTGACATTCATGGATTTGATAAACACATCGCGACAATCGGGATAGCCACTGAAATCTGTTTCACATACGCCTGTGATAATGTCATTAATACCTTGTCCTTTTGCATAAATTGCCGCATATAATAAGAAGAGCGCATTTCGGCCATCCACAAAGGTATTAGGTAATTCACCGTCTTTTTGCTCAATATCAGCGTTTGCATCCATTAAGGCATTGTGAGTGATAGATTTGATGACGGACGTATCAATCAATGTTTGTTTTACGCCGAGATCTTTGGCGATCCCACGGGCTTTTTCTAATTCAATAGCATGGCGCTGGCCGTATTGAAAGGTGACGGTTTCGACATTTTCTACGCCATATTCGGCAATAGCTTGAATTAAACAGGTTGTGGAATCTTGTCCACCAGAGAAGATCACAAGGGCTTTACGGTTGAGATTAGGATTTGAAATATTCATAGGATACCTAGTTTTTTTATGTAGGAGGTTTGCGAACTACAAGTTAAAAATGAGGCGGTATTGTAGAAGCCAAGTATGAATTTTGCAAGAAATCAGCTAATTTAAGCAGGATAAATCGGTAAAAGTTATGATACAATTTGGACAAGTTAGTTTTAAAAAGGTAAACACAATGAAAAAATTAATTCTTATTGTTATCGGTGCATTAGTGATTTCAGCTTGTGCAAATAAAGACGTTTATTTTAATGGTTCAGAAGGATCCCATTCAGGCATGAAATTTGATAAAGACACTCGTCATTGGGGCGTTAATCAATAATTGTTTTGATAAAAGAAAAGCCATACAGTTGTATGGCTTTTTTATTAAATCACTTCTTCTTGGCAATGTGGGCAAGTCATTAAATGTTCTTCATTATTATGCACAATATAATGGCCCATTTTTTTCGCTTTAGTATCAAGATATTTCGTATTGTAACGGTTTTCACCTACATTCAACGGTACACGTTCTACGATATTAATTCCCGCTTTTTTCATGGTTTCTACTTTTTGCGGGTTGTTTGTCATTAAGCGAACTTGCTTCACACCTAATAATTCAAACATATCGGCACACACATTAAAGTTACGTTCATCAGCTTTAAAGCCTAATGCAAGGTTGGCTTCAATAGTATCCATGCCTTGATCTTGTAATGAATAAGCACGAATTTTATTAATTAGACCAATACCTCGTCCTTCTTCACGATGATAGATCAACACACCTCGACCCGCTTCGCTAATTTGACGTAATGCGGCTGCAAGCTGGAAACCGCAATCACATTTTAAACTGTGTAATGCATCACCCGTTAAGCATTCCGAATGAATACGGGCGAGTACAGGCTCATCTTGGTTTGAAATATCACCCATTACTAAAGCGACATGTTCTTTTTTTGTATCGGGAAATTCAAATCCGACCATTTTAAATATGCCATATTCAGTAGGCAAATTGGCTTGAGCAACCAGTTGGATTTTTGACATAACGTATCCTTTTTCAACTTTATTCTGCTAAAATGTGCACTTTATTTTTATTATCAAGAGGCAACAATGTTTAAAAGGCTGTCATTATATACGTTATTCCTTTGTCTTGTACCATTTTTTGTTTGGGGTTTTGCTTATCATTGGCATGGAAACAACCAATTAATGGAATGGGATTATTGGCTTTATCTTTTAACCGAAACAGGTAGTGTGCCTTACGCTTTAATTACCTGCGGTGTGTTTGCTTTACTTTTCCGTTTTCTTTTTGAAAATCGTAAACAGTGGATTATGGGCGTGATTGTAATGGGCCTGTCGGTATTATCCACACAAGTGATTAAAACAGGTTTAAAAACGGTTTTTGCCGAGCCGCGTCCTTTCACTGTCTATTTAGCGGAAAAAACAGAAAGCACTACAGATGCTTTTTATCATCAAGATCGTTCAGAGCGTGCAAAATTAGTGGATAAATTTTATTCTACACAAGCCGATACGCCAGCCTGGTTAAAAGCGCATTATGAAGATGAAACTGGTTATTCTTTCCCATCTGGACATTCTATTTTTGCAGCCACTTGGCTTATGTTAGCCGTCGGATTTAGCCAATTATTAGGTAATCGTTCTTTTAAAGCGGAATTACTGATTGGTGCCATGACCATTTGGGGCGTATTAATGTTGATTAGCCGCGTACGCCTTGGGATGCATTATCCAATCGATTTATTTGTGGCGATAATTTCAGCATGGATTGTTCATTTAATTATTTTTGGTTTCTTACAGAAGAAAGGCTTGTTTAACAATAAATAGCATCAAAGACCGGTTTTAGTGATAAAGCCGGTCTTTTTTATTGCTTGTAGAAAATATGATTTTTATCATGGATTTTCATTTTGATTTCAAGGAAAATACAGCCTATACATTCCAACAATTTTGACCGCTCTTTTGAGGAGACAATATGTATTACGGTATTGATATTGGTGGCACAAAGATTGAATTGGCTGCCTTTAATGAAAAATTAGAAAAGCTTTATACCGAGCGTGTGCCAACGCCACAAACCGATTATCAGGATTGGTTGCAAGCGATCAAAACTTTAGTCGAACGTGCAGATGCCCACTTTGGTGAAAAAGGAACGGTAGGTTTAGGCTTGCCAGGATTTGTTAATTTAACAACCGGGCTTGCTGAAGTGACAAATATTCGTGTCGCAGATAATAAGCCCATTTTAACTGATCTTGAGAAAATACTCGGGCGTGAAGTGCGAGCTGAAAATGATGCAAATTGTTTCGCGCTTTCTGAAGCTTGGGACGAAGAGAATACCCAATATCCTTCTGTATTAGGGCTGATTTTAGGCACTGGTTTTGGTGGTGGTTTTGTGATTAATGGCAAAATTCACTCAGGACAAGTGGGAATGGCAGGGGAGTTAGGCCATCTTCAATTAAATTATCATGCCTTAAAATTATTGGGTTGGGATAAAGCACCTATTTATCAATGTGGTTGTGGTAATCATGCCTGTTTAGATACTTATATTTCAGGTCGCGGTTTTGAAATGTTGTATCGAGACTTAAAAGGCGAGGCATTATCAGCGAAAGACATTATCGATCGCTTTTATGCGGAAGAGGAAAGTGCGGTTGATTTTGTTCGCATTTTTGTGGAGTTAGCGGCTATTTCTATCGGTAACATTATCACTGCCTTTGATCCACATATGATTGTTCTTGGTGGTGGTTTATCGAATTTTGATTATCTCTATGAAGCGTTACCAAAAGCATTACCTCCTCATTTAATGCGTAGTGCAAAAGTGCCACCAATCAAAAAAGCAAAACATGGTGATTCTGGTGGTGTGCGTGGTGCTGCAGCGTTATTTTTAAAACGTTAATAGATTTAATCTAAAAATACAGCAAAAATCTGAATAAATTTTTTGTTATAGGATAAAAATCCAGTTTCTTTTTAAGAAAACTGGATTTTTTCTTTTATCTCTCTACAATCAAAATATTGATTTTTTTAAGCGAGGTTTTTATGTTGACAGAATTTGGGAACTGGATTGAGCAAGGTTTAACATGGGTTGTTGAACATTTAGATGAGCCATTATGGAATATCACAATTGTTATTTTATTAGGTGTCGGTTTATTTTTTACCATTACTACTGGGTTAGTGCAGTTACGTCTTTTCCCTACAAGTATACGTGAAATGTGGTTTGGACGCGCAGCAGAGGGAAATTCTTTAACGCCATTCCAAGCGTTTGCAACTGGGCTTGCAAGTCGAGTTGGTGTCGGTAATATCAGCGGTGTAGCAACAGCCATTGCACTTGGTGGTGAAGGTGCCGTATTTTGGATGTGGGTAACGGCATTTATTGGCATGTCGAGTGCTTTTGCGGAATCTACTTTAGCACAGGTATTCAAAATTCAAGATAAAGATGGCTCTTTCCGTGGTGGCCCCGCTTACTATATTACACAAGGTTTAAAATCACGTTGCTTAGCGGTAGCATTTGCTATTTCACTCATTTTTACTTTTGGTTTTGCATTTAATTCAGTACAAGCAAACTCAATCGTAGAAGCGACTAAAAATGCTTGGAATTGGCAAGGTGAATATGTTGGTCTTGTTTTAGTTGTTTTAACTGCTGCGATTATTTTCGGTGGCGTGAAACGTATTGCGACTATTTCTAGTAGCGTAGTACCGATGATGGCACTCTTTTATTTAATCATGGCTGTAATTATCTTAGGCATGCATATTGATATGATTCCGACGGTAATCGCCAATATTTACAAAAGTGCTTTTACTTTCCAATCTGCAGCAGGTGGCATGTTTGGTGCTCTTGTGTCTAAAGCTATGATGATGGGGATCAAACGGGGATTATTCTCTAACGAAGCGGGTATGGGGTCAGCACCGAATGCTGCGGCTGCAGCTCATGTAAAACATCCGGTTAGTCAAGGTTTAGTGCAAATGCTTGGTGTGTTTGTGGATACCATGATCGTATGTACTTGTACGGCGGTAATTATTCTGCTTTCTGATAACTATGGCAGTGAAACACTGAAAAGTATTTCCTTAACACAAAATGCATTGCGTTATCATGTAGGGGAGTTTGGCGTACACTTCTTAGCTTTCATCTTATTGCTTTTCGCTTATTCCTCTATCATTGGTAACTATGCTTATGCGGAAAGTAACATTCGCTTTATTAAAAATAAACCTTGGTTTGTATGGTTGTTCCGCTTATCGGTATTGTTCTTTGTTTATTTCGGTTCAGTAAAATCAGGCAATGTCGTGTGGAATTTTGCGGATACGGTGATGGCCGTGATGGCAATTATTAACTTAGTCGCGATCGTTTTACTTTCCCCGATTGTGTGGAAGTTAATGAAAGACTATCAACATCAATTAAAAGCAGGAAAAGAGCCCGAATTTAAAATTGACCTCTATCCTGAAATTAAAAAGCGAGTATTAGAGCATCGAATTTGGAAATAAGCATTTAATGAAATATGAAAAGGCGGGAAATTCCCGCCTTTATTGTTTTAAATTGATCTGAAAATTGACCGCACTTTATCGTTCATTTCGATAAGTAAGGAAGTAATAAGAAAGAGCAGAAATAACCACGCAAGCTGTCATTGTATAGAGCATTGGTGCAGAGGTTTCCATTTTAAAGCTCGCTACCAAGGAGCCCATCACTGCGCCGACACCAAAACGTACACTTCCCATTAATGAATTTGCGGTACCCGCCATAGTTGGGAATTTTTCTAGAATAGAGGCAGTGGCATTGGAGGAAATTAATGGATTTTGTCCAACAAAAAAGGCTACGCCAATAGCCATTGGCCAAAAACCGAAATCAAAAAGTGCGGTTAAAAATAGCCAGATTCCTGAAATAAATTGTACGGCAATACCAATTCGTAACATGGTTTCAGCACCTAGCTTCAATACAAATTTTCCATTTAGATAAGAAGCAGCGGTCATAATCGCGATATTGATCATAAAGAAATAGCCGAATTGATCGACTGGAATGCCATAAATACCGATATAGACAATCGATCCCGCAGTGACGAAAGCAAATAAGCCACCAAAACCAAAAGAAGCCGCCGCCATATAACCTAACACTTCTTTTTGTTTAGAAAGTGTCATGAAGTTACGGGCAATGATATTCAGGCGCAGGGGAATACGATTTTCTTTTTTATGGGTCTCGGGAATAATGAAAAAGACAAGCAATGCCGCAAGAAATCCCATGATGCCAATCACATAAAAAATCATATGCCAGTGGAAATATTTCACGATATATCCACCAATTATTGGTGCAACAAGCGGCGCGATCATAAAGACAAGCGTGATGGTGGACATGATTCGAGACAGTTGATCTTTGCTAAATAAATCTCGTAATAAAGCGCCTGAAAGCACAACAGGGGCTGCTCCAAAGAAACCTTGAATGAAACGCAGAACAGTGAAACTGCCAATAGAATGAATGCCCGTTAAAATAATGGCAGTGATAGCACCAATAATGACCCCTAATAGAATAATAGGTTTACGACCAAAGCTATCACCAAAGGGCCCCCAAAATAATTGTCCAGCCGCCATACCATAAGCAAAGAATGTCAGTGTGTGCTGCACTTCCTCGGAGTTGATATTTAAGTCTTCAGCGATATTTAAAAAGGACGGAATATACATATCCACGCCCAAAGGCGGTAGCATCGAGAGGATGCCGAGCGTGGCAATAAAAATAAAGGTAGGTTTAATATTTTGGCCCATATTATTTCACTAAATTGTCGATTTCTTCCTGAGTAAGTGGACGAAATTCGCCTTCTTCTAAGTTTTCATCTAATTCAACGTTGCCGATTCTCCAACGATGGAGTGCCACGACTTTATTACCCAGCGCGGCAAACATTCGTTTCACTTGGTGATAGCGCCCTTCGGAGATAGTCAGATTCACGTTGTAATCATCTAACACTTCAAGTTTTGCTGGCTTAGTGGGTTCTTTTTCACCACGTAACAAAATGCCTTCTTCACAGGCTGAAGCATAATGGTTTTCAACCGGGTCGGCTAAAGTGACTAAATAGGTTTTCTCACATTGATGCTTTGGTGAGGTAATACGATGTGACCATTGCCCATCATCCGTTAATAGCACGAGGCCAGTGGTATCCACATCTAATCGCCCAGCGCTGTGCAATTTGCTAGAAAGAGGCGGTTCAAAGAATTGATAAATGGTTGGGTAGTCACCATCATCGTGAGAGCAAACGTAGCCTTGTGGCTTATGCAACATAAAATATTGGCCTTCTTCTACCCAAGGCAATAAATCATCTTCAAAATAAATCTCATCTTCTTGGCTAACTTTGATCGCCCCATTTTTTACAATTTCACCATTAATTTTGACCGCACTTTGGCGAATGGCCTTGGTGGCTTGTGAACGGGTTAAGCCTGTATTCTCAGCAATAAATTTATCTAGTCGCATCGTAAACTCTTATTTTTGATTGAACCAGCTGACGTAATCAAACTGATCGTAATATTTTTCGCCATTCCAACCGGAAAAAGTAAATAAATCGCCCACTTCGCTTTCGTTTTCAAAGCCTTTAATGTAGAAAGCGGATTTTAATTCAGGATATGGCTTGTGGGTAAAGACGACTTTGTTTGGATAAGGCAAGTTATCGAAGGCTTGCAAGTCTTCATATTTTGCACCTTTTCCACCATCTTTATCTGTCATCATAATAAACAAATTATCGAGATCTAAACGCTGTGAGCGAGCTTCCCACTTTTCTCGAGCCTCTTGTTCGGAGTGGTAGTGCATAAAGTGCACTTTAAGATCACCTAATAGACCAACTGGGTACGGTTTTTCTGTTTGTATAAATTGAAGCGGTTGTGCTTGATAGAATGCGATGTTCTGTAGATAGCGAACAAAATCGCTTGGGTCTAAATAAAGGTTAACAAACGGAGAATTAAAAGGCTGATTTAGGTCGTGCAAAATAAATGCACCGACACAGTTAGCAGAAATCACTGACATGCCTTGGTTGGTTAACCGTTTTTGAAAGGTTTTGTTAATCGCTTTCCGTTGTAATTTATTGATGGCACTTCTAAATTTAGAAAACAAACTCATTATTTATATCCTGCATGTTTTTTTGCGACATAGTAACGTTTTTGGCTCAAAATGTGAAGAAAAGACAAAAATCGCGGTCGATTTCACTCATATTTTGTGATCATTTTGTAAAATTTTTGCGGTATATCACAAATTTCTCTAAAAAAGAGAGTATAATGGCGCAAATTTTATTTAGCCTAAGTGAAAATGGAGTATTTTTATATGAGCGAACAATTACGCCAAGCCGCATTAGATTTTCATGAATTCCCAATTCCGGGGAAAATTGCCATTACCCCAACTAAATCACTAGAAACTCAACATGATTTAGCCCTTGCTTATTCTCCCGGTGTAGCAGAGCCTTGCTTAGAAATTGAAAAAGATCCTTCAGCAGCAAGTCGTTATACTGCGCGTGCTAATTTAGTGGCCGTTATTTCAAATGGTACTGCTGTATTAGGTTTAGGAAATATTGGTGCACTCGCCTCAAAACCTGTTATGGAAGGGAAAGGGGTATTGTTCAAAAAATTTGCTGGCATCAATGTATTTGATATTGAAATCAATGAACATGATCCAGATAAATTAATCGATATTATCGCTTCATTAGAACCTACTTTTGGTGGCATTAACCTTGAAGATATCAAAGCACCGGAATGTTTCCACATTGAAAAAGCGTTGCGTGAACGTATGGGAATTCCGGTATTCCATGATGACCAACACGGTACAGCTATCATCGTCGGTGCGGCAGCATTAAACGGATTAGAAATTATTGGAAAAAACATTGCAGATGTTCGCTTAGTGGTAAATGGCGCAGGTGCTTCTGCTATTGCTTGTACTAACTTGCTTCGTGCATTAGGTTTCAAAAAAGAAAATATCACCATGTGTGACTCTAAAGGTGTGATTTTCAAAGGCCGTGGTGATAACATGGATGAAACCAAACAATTCTACGCCATTGAAGATAATGGTTGGCGCACATTAGCGGATGCCGTTAAGGGAGCCGATGTGTTCTTAGGTTGCTCTAAAGCAGGTGCATTAAAACCTGAAATGGTGAAAACCATGGCAGAGAATCCATTAATTCTTGCATTAGCTAACCCAGTACCTGAAATTACCCCAGATGAAGCGAAAGCAGTACGTCCGGATGCGATTGTTTGTACTGGCCGTTCAGACTTTCCAAACCAAGTTAATAATGTACTTTGTTTCCCATTCTTATTCCGTGGTGCTTTAGATGTGGGTGCAACAGCGATTAATGAGGAAATGAAATTAGCGGCTTCTCATGCAATTGCAAGTCTTGCGAAAGAACCAGTTCCGTTAGAAATTGTTGCTAATTATGGTGCGTTATCTTTTGGACCTGATTATGTGATTCCAACACCATTTGATCCACGCTTATTGTTTACTGTCTCTTCTGCGGTAGCGAAAAAAGCGATGGAAACAGGTGTAGCAACTCGTCCAATTACAGATTGGGCAGCTTATGAAAAACAATTAAAAGCATTAGTTGCAGCTTAATCTTTCTCTTCCAAAGTGCGGTCAAAAATGATGATGTTTTTAACCGCACTTTGTGTTTTTTTATCTGTCTATGGAAAGAATGGCACATTAATGTGCTTTAAATTAATCAACGGGTAGTGATTCCCTTAGGACTTATGAGTGTCAAAATGAAACAAACACGTTCTCCTTTATATCCGATTTTTCTCTTCGTCATCATTAATCTGATTATTTTCACCTTGTCTCGTCTTGGGCTTGCGATTTGGCAGGCAGACCGCGTCTCTGCGGTAGCGGGCTGGGGGCAATTATTCTTACAAGGCTTGCGTATGGATATCGTGGCTTTGTGTTATCTATTTGGTGTGCCAGCATTATTTACGGTGTTATTTCATAATAGCCGTATTTGGAAAATGATTTTACGTATCTGGCTTACCCTTGGTAGTGTGTTTATTCTGTTTATGGAACTCGCGACACCGGCATTTATCGAAACCTATGATTTCCGTCCAAACCGTCTGTTTATCGAATATTTAATTTATCCGAAAGAAGTCTTTTCAATGTTGATGGAAGGCCATTTAACTGCGGTCATTTTTAGCCTTATTTTTACCGTTGTTGCATTCGTTTGCTATTGGAAACTGTCTGGTTATGCGGTGAAAAATTTACGCCCAATGAGCTGGAAATTACGTCCTATTGCCGCATTGCTTGTGATTGCTGTTGCTTTTTTAGGTGCGCGTTCGAGTTTCCAACACCGTGGTGTTAACCCTGCAATGGTCGCCTTTTCTTCCGATGGTTTAGTGAATTCTCTCGTGTTGAACTCTGGCTATTCTGTCCTTTATGCGGCACAGCAATTTAAAGATGAAGGAGCATCTTCTGAAGCCTATGGCAAAATGGATACTGATGAAATGTTGCGTATTGTTAAAGCAAGCCGTGGGCGCCCTGAAAGTGATTATATTTCAGAGAAGATTCCAACCTTAACGAAAAACCAAGCGACTTACCAAGGTAAACCGAAAAATATCGTCATTATTTTGGAAGAAAGTTTTGGGGCGCAATTTATCGGTACATTAGGCGGAAAACCACTTTCACCTGAATTTGATAAATTAGCCAAAGAAGGTTGGTTATTTGAAAATCTTTATGCTACGGGGACGCGTTCTGTTCGTGGTATTGAAGCTACCACAGCGGGCTTCACACCCACTCCAGCACGTGCAGTGGTGAAATTGAATAACAGCCAAAGTGGTTTCTTTACCATTGCAGATTTACTTGCTAAACAAGGTTACAATACTTCCTTTATTTATGGCGGTGAAAAGCACTTTGATAACATGGCAAGTTTCTTCTATGGCAATGGTTTCCAAACCATTATCGATCAAAAAGATTACCAAAATCCTAAATTTACTGCGACTTGGGGTGTGAGTGATGAGGATTTATTTGATAAAGCGAACGAAACTTTTACCCAATTACAGAATGAAGGAAAACCATTCTTTAGCTTAGTGTTTAGTTCGAGCAATCACGATCCTTTTGAATTTCCGGATGGTAAAATTGAGCTTTACGAACAACCAAAAGCAACCCGTAATAACAGTGCAAAATATGCGGATTATGCGATTGGTTATTTCTTCAACTTAGCGAAACAATCTAATTATTGGAAAGATACCGTGTTCTTGGTGATTGCTGACCATGATTCTCGTGCAGCTGGGGCAAGCTTGGTGCCAATTAAGCATTTCCATATTCCTGCGTTAATTTTAGGTGATCATGTTGAACCACGCCGAGACAGTCGTTTAGTGAGTCAAATTGATATGCCGACAACCTTACTTTCTATTGCGGGGGTAAGCGGTAATTATCCGATGATTGGCTTTGATTTAACGCAAGATGTGAATCCGAATCGTGCCTTTATGCAATTCGATCAAACTCAAGCCTTAATGAAAGGCAATCATGATGTTGTTATTCAAACACCAAATAGCAAAGCAAAAGGCTATGTTTATGATAAGGAAAAAGACACATTAACCGAAAAAGAGGTGCCGGAAGAAATGAAAAAAGAAGCGTTGGCACATGCTTTACTTGGCAGCTATTTGTATAAAAACCGTTTATATAAAGGCAGTGAAGAGAAGTAAAGTGCGGTCAGTTTTAGGCTAATTTTAAAGGGCGAATGATTTCGCCCTTTTTCTTTATATGATTTTTGCTTAGTGATTTTTAGCAATCACACGTGGGAATAAAATATTATTTTCACGATGAATATGCATCATTAAATCATCTGCAAATTCTTGGATGCCGCTATAAAGTGCGCGCCATGTATTACAAGCATCTGCTGGAGGCGTCATATTATTTGTTAATGATTTCAATACATCTAAATGTTCACCGTGTTCTGCGTGTTCCATTTCCATCATACGAATCGGCATTTGCGCCATCATATAATTACCGGCTTTGATCATTGGGAAAAGCACGTGCTCTTCTTTCATCATATGGTTGCTCAAATCTTCATAGACATTGCGTAATTCAGCTGCCACACCCATTGGACAATCTTCACGATCGCCATGAACACTTTCTACACGATCCGCTAAGACGATTAATTCTTGAAGTTGTTCACGGTGACGTTGATGGTAGCGAACTAAAATATGATCGATAATTTCAGGATAAGTTGCATTAACCCAATATTCTTCAGGGTTTTCTGCTTTGCTATTTTGAAGCTCGGTTAAACGGGTTTCAATTTCTGCTAAATTTAATCCTTTTTCTGCCGCTGCGTTTGCAAGTGTATCGGAACCACCACAGCAGAAATCCAAATCATATTCACGAAGTAGAGAAGTTGAGCCGGGTACGCTGACAGCGATTTCACTTAATTTTTTATCTCCAAAAGACATAATGAATCTCCTTATTGATTAGGTAGAGTTAAAAAGTTGAGTGAAATACTAAGATAATGAAAGAAAAATGCAACGGATTTTTTAGCAAAGTATGATTTAAATCAAAGCTAAAAGTTAAAGTTACCGTGTTGTAGGTAGGTATTGATGCGTATTAAAGTGAAAGTTGCATTGCTTTGATGAGGTGTTATTATTCGAGCATAGAGAGGGGATAATAATGAAGCGAATCTATAGATTTTTAGCTATTGGCTTAGTGTTAGTGATTTTAGGTGTTGGATATTTTCTTACGAATTTAACGATTTTTGACGGTACATTTATTCAACTAAATACGTCACAAAAAGTGAGTTATATTCCTTTTGAAAACAAGCTAAATATGCAATGTGACAAAGTTAATGGTTTAATGCCTAAATTAACGTCTTCACATTTTCGTTTAGTCAATTGGAATGTGCATAAAGGGCAAGATAAGGGTTGGCAAGAAGATTTAGCGAGATTGTCTAAACAAGCTGATTTTGTGTTATTGCAAGAGGCAACGCAGCATCAAAATTTAAATACATTTTCGACCGCACTTTTTGTGTCCTCTTTTTCTTTTAAAGATCTCTTATCAGGTGTAAAAACATTCACCAACACGCAACCAGAATGGTATTGTGGTGGTGGGGTTGCAGAACCATTAATACAAATACCTAAAGTGGCAAGTGTGATGAATTTTCCATTAGAAAAAGGCGATAGTTTGCTGCTTATTAATGCGCATTTAATTAATTTTGAATGGGGTATTTCCACTTATCAAACCCAGTTAGAGCAGCTCTTTTCCTTTGTTGAAAATCATCAAGGTCCGATCATCATGTCTGGTGATTTTAATGCATGGAATGAGCGTCGTCTGAATTTAGTCAATAATTTGATGCAAAAATATGGATTAGATGCAGTGACGCTCTCTCAAGATGAGCGGGTTAGATTTTTAGGTTATCCACTTGATTATATTTTTACGCGAGGCGTAAAAGTGGTGAGTGCAACATCAGAAGTGGTTACTTCGTCAGATCATAATCCGTTACTAGTTGAATTCGAATTTGAATAAAGTGCGGTCAGATTTTGAGAAAATTTTAGGGCTAACGTTATGTTAGCCCTATGTGTTATTACTTGGTTTGATTAATTAAAAATTGTGTTAATAGAGACACTGGACGACCTGTTGCGCCTTTATTTGCACCTTGAAGCCAAGCTGTCCCGGCGATATCTAAATGTGCCCAAGTGTACTTTTTCGTAAAGTTGGAGAGGAATGCGCCTGCAGTAATTGCACCGCCCCAGCGACCGCCAATATTGGCCAAATCAGCAAATGGGGATTTTAATTGCTCTTGATATTCTTCACTTAATGGTAAACGCCAAGCTTTGTCAGTAGTTTGCTGTGCGGCTAGTAATAACTGTTCGGCTAAGGCATCGTTAGTTGAAACTAAGCCGCTGTTATGTTGACCTAAAGCTACCACGCAAGCGCCTGTTAGGGTCGCAATATCAATCACATATTGCGGTTCAAAACGCTCTACATAAGTTAATGTATCACAAAGTACTAAACGTCCTTCAGCATCAGTATTTAACACTTCTACGGTTAAACCATTCATCGTGGTGAGAATATCACCTGGACGATAAGCATTCCCATCAGGCAAGTTTTCACAACCAGCTAATACACCAATGACATTTAATGGTAGATTTAATTCTGCAATGGCTTTCATTGTGCCGAAAACAGAGGCGGCACCACACATATCGTATTTCATCTCATCCATATCTGCGGCTGGTTTTAAAGAAATACCGCCCGCATCAAAGGTCAATCCTTTGCCCATTAATACGATAGGTTTCGCATTTTTATCAGGTGCATTGTTGAAATGTAAAATAGACATATAAGCCGGATTTTGCGAACCTCGAGATACGGCTAAATACGCATTCATGCCAAGCTTTGTCATCTCTTCTTCATCAATCACATCGAGGGAAAGTGCGGTTGATGTTTCGGCTAAATTTTTAGCTTGTTCAGCTAAATAAGCCGGTGTACAAATATTAGGTGGCATATTCGCGATATTACGCGCAGCTTTTACACCATTTGCAATGGCTTGCGCTTCTTCGATGGCTTGCTGAGCTTGTGAATTATCGGTATTAAAAATGATTTCTTGAAGTGAGATAGCATCCGCTTTTTTACTTTTAAATTCATCGAATTGATAAAGGCCCTGTTCGATGGTTTCAACAGTAAAACGTACATTCCAAAATAGATCTCGATCTTTAATTCCCACATCCGTTAAATTATTCACCGCTTGTTGAATATTTAATTCTTTTAATGTTTGGGTTACGCGTTGGATGATTTGTTTAAATTGGCGTTCAGTCGTTTCGCCTTTTTTACCACAACCTGCGACTAACACGCGTTTAGTCGCAAGATTAGGTAATGAATGAAGCAGAGTCGCTTGCCCAATTTTGCCTGAAAGATCTTGGCTTTGAGCTAACTGGCTGAGGTAACCTTGTGTGATTTGATCGATTTCATTGAAACTTTTTGTCAATTCATTGTTCTCATAAATGCCGATGATAAGGCAATCGGTTGATTGAGAAAGTGCGGTTGAGTTTGCTTGATATTTCATGTTATTTCCTTATGTTGCTAATTTGCTATTTAAATCAGACAAAATAAGGTATCATACGCCATCTAAATTAGCCAGTTTCCCGTGTTTTTTAGTTAGAAAAAAAGAATGATATTAACCCGATATTTAACAAAGGAAGTCTTTAAAAGCCAGATTGCGATTTTGTTTATTTTGCTTTTAATTTTCTTCAGCCAACAACTTGTTCGCGTACTTGGTTCAGCGGCAAATGGTAAAGTGCCCGCCGATCTTGTGTTCTCTTTACTCGGTTTAGGGATGCCGACAATGGCGCAATTAATGTTGCCATTATGTTTGTTTATCGCCATTTTACTGACTTTCGGTCGTCTCTATGCAGAAAGTGAAATTACGGTAATGCGAGCCTGTGGTGTGGGCCAACGTATTCTTGTTCGCGTGGCGTTAATTCTTTCTTTACTCACAGCGGGATTGGCTGCTTACAATGCTTTATGGCTTTCCCCATGGGCCATTCAAAAACAAGCAGCTATTGTTGAAGATGCTAAAGCGAATCCTACCATGGGCGCATTGACTTCTGGTCAATTCATGTCCACAAGCAACAATAATTTCGTCTTATTCATTGATAAGATTAACGGCAATCAAATCAGTGATGTCTATCTTTTCCAAATGAAAGCCAAAGGTCAAACGAAACCATCAGTAGTTACCGCTGAAAAAGGTGAGTTAAAAGCTTTACCAAATGGCGACCAAGTACTGAATTTACAAAATACTTTGCGTGTAGAAGGTACATCGGTACTTCCTGATTTCCGTATTACGCATTTTGATGATTACCAAGCGTATTTAGGTCATCAAGAGACAAATACAGAAAGTGATGAAGCGGCTGAATTATCTTTTGAGCAATTATTAAAAGATAACAGTGCAGCAGCAAAAGCAGAGTTGCATTGGCGCATTACCTTAATTTTAGCGGTGCCTTTAATGGCGCTTATCGCCGTACCAATGAGTAAAGTGAATCCTCGACAAGGCCGTTTTGCGAAGATCTTACCGGCACTATTGCTTTATTTAATTTACTTCTTATTACAAAGCTCATTTAAATCTGCGGGTGGTGCAGGTAAGCTTGATGCAGGTTTATTAATGCCGTTGGTAAATATCGCCTTTTTAATTTTAGGAATTGTGCTGAATAGTTGGGATAGTACCGCTATGCATAAATTCCGTCGTGTATTCAGAAAAGGATAATAACAATGTTGATGAATACTCTTGATCGTTATATCGGTAAAAGCATCTTAGGGGCAATTTTTGCCACGCTATTTACGTTGGTTGGCCTTTCAGCAATTATCAAATTTGTAGAGCAATTCCGTAGCGTAGGGAAAGGTTCTTATGATATTTGGCAAGCGGTGGCTTATACAGGATTAACCATTCCTAAAGATGTGGAAACCTTTTTCCCAATGGCGGCCTTGTTAGGTGCATTAATCGCTTTAGGTAATTTAGCCAGCCGCAGTGAATTAGTGGTAATGCAATCTGCGGGTTTTTCTCGCTTTAAAATTGGATTAGCCGTCATGAAAACGGCACTTCCACTGGTGCTTTTTACCATGATTATTGGTGAGTGGGGGATTCCACAAACTGAACAGTTTGCCCGTGATATGCGTACTCGTGCACTTTCTGGTGGCTCAATGCTTTCGGTAAAAAATGGTGTATGGGCAAAAGACGGTAATAATTTCGTGTATGTGCGTCGAATTAAAGATGATGCGAAATTAGAAGATATTTATATTTATACTTTTGATGACCAGCGTAATCTCACTCATTTGAAGCATGCAAATCAAGCGCAATATTCTGCTGAAAATAATCAATGGCAGTTACGCCAAGTCAATAATTCAGCAGTATCAAAAGAGCAAATTACCACGACAAACCGTTTAACAGAAGATTGGGTAACAAGCTTAACGCCAGATAAATTAGGCGCAGTTTCATTACGTCCAACGTCATTATCCATTTCAGGCTTGTATGAATATATTGCGTTCTTAAAACAAACAGGACAGGATTCTCGCCGTTTTGAATTAACCTATTGGCGTAAGATTTTACAGCCCCTTTCTGTAGGTGTAATGATGATGCTTGCGTTATCTTTCATCTTCGGTTCATTGCGTAGTGTCACTGCAGGAGCGAGAATCGTAACGGGGATTTGCTTTGGATTCTTGTTCTATGTCGTCAATGAAATTTTTGGACAAATGAGTGTGGTATTTAATGCGCCAGCTTTTTTAGGCGCATTAATGCCAAGCCTCTTGTTTATGGCGATTATTTGGTGGCTACTTGCAAGAAAACGAGATTAATTAATACAAAAAATGAAAAAGGCGAACATATAAAGTTCACCTTTTTGTTAGCTAAAAAAGTGCGGTCAAAACTGACCGCACTTTAGGAATTTAATCTTCTTTAAATTCTCTCATCATTTCTTCTGCTTTTTTCACCATTTCTGCAGAACCGACGAAAAGTGGTATACGTTGGTGAAGCGCTGTTGGTTGAATATCTAAAATTCGATTGTAACCATCAGAGGCAATACCCCCCGCTTGTTCTGCTAAGAATGCAATCGGATTGCCTTCATAAAGCAAACGAAGTTTACCATTTGGATAGTTAGTTGCACTTGGGTAAATATAGATACCGCCTTTTAATAAGTTACGATGGAAGTCAGCCACTAATGACCCGATATAGCGTGAAGCATAAGGACGGTTAGTTGCTTTATCTTCCTCTTGGCAGTATTTAATGTATTTTTTTACCCCTTGTGGGAATTTGAGATATTGTCCTTCATTGATGGAATAAATTTTGCCCTCTTTTGGCATTTGCATATTTTCATGAGAAAGACAGAATGTACCGATAGACGGATCATAAGTGAAACCATTCACACCGTGACCAGTGGTATAAACCAACATGGTAGAAGAACCATACACGATGTAACCCGCCGCGACTTGTTTATTACCTGGTTGCATAAAATCTTCTAAGGTAACAGGTGAGCCAATAGGGGATACACGACGGTAAATAGAGAAGATTGTCCCAACCGAAACGTTCACATCAATATTGGATGAGCCATCAAGTGGGTCGGTTAAAATAATATATTTGGCATTACGAGCGCGTTCAGTATCAAAAGCGATAAAGCTTTCTTCTTCCTCAGAAGCAAAACCCGCCACTTCTTCACGTGACATGAGTGCTGCGCTCATTGTGTTATGGGCAAATAAATCCAATTTCATTTGGCTTTCACCTTGCACGTTTTCGACACCAGACTGACCAAGAATATTGGTTAAACCCGCTTTGTTGATATCACGATGAATGATTTTTGCTAGTAAACGAATAGAAGACAAAATACCACTAAGTTCCCCTTTTGCATTTGGGTACTCCGCTTGGCGTTCAACAATAAATTCACTCAATGTTTTCATGTTTATTCCTTTTTTATAATTGTTAAATAAATAATAGACCCTTTTATTATATGTTATTTGGCACTTTTGATTGAGATCAAAATGTGAAGAATGAGATCTTTGTCACATTTTATTTTTGATACAAAGCCTTGACAAAACGTATATATCCTTTAAAAAAGATATAATAGATAAATAACGTCACAGTAAAGGAATACTGTTATGAAATTTACTCATTTTCCTTTCAAATCAAGTTTACTTGCTTGCAGTATTGCTTTGCTTGCTGCGTGCAATTCAATTACTTATCATCCCACTAAAACGATTGAGAAAATAGATCCACAAAAGGGATATCGTTTAGAAAATGCGATGCAGCAGGCATTACAAAAAGAAAATTTGGTGATTATGACTTTTTCAGGTGGTGGTTCTCGCGCGGCATCTTTAGGTTATGGCGTGTTAGAGCAGTTCCAAAATGTCTCAGTGCGTCCAACAGAGAAAGGTAGCACCTTATTGCAAAATATTGATATTGTGTATGGGGTGTCTGGCGGCTCAGTATTAGCAGCCTATTTTGCTTTAGAAGGACAGGACATTATCCCTAAATTTAATAATTCTTTTTTGAAAAAGAATTTCCAGAAAAAAGTCATCAATGAAGTATTTTCGGTGAGTAATGTGCCTCGGCTTACTTCTCCACAGTTTGGTCGTAGCGATTTGTTGCAGGAACAGCTCAATCTTGCTTTATATCGTGGAAAAAAATTTGCAGATCTTGAACAACGTAAAGGACCTTTTGCTGTAATTAATGCCACCGACATGGTCGCTGGACAGGAGGTCTCTTTCACTCAAGATTTCTTTGATTGGCTTTGTGTAGATTTAAATGATGTCGAAATTGCAAGAGCTGTGGCAGCATCCAGTGCTGTTCCATTAATTTTTTCACCCATTACACAAAATAATCATGGTGGTGCTTGCCAAGCCGAGAGTAAAAAAGAATTATTGACACAGATGAAAGTAGGGAATCGTTTGTGGCTAAACAATTTTGAAACCATGAAAAAACGTACGGCTTCTTATCAAAATAATGAGGAAAAACCTTATTTACATTTGGTTGACGGTGGTTTAACGGATAATTTGGGCTTGGCAAGCTTGTTGGATATGTCGAATTTACTCACTGTCAAAAAATTGTATGCAGAGCTGAAAAATTACAATTTACGCAATATTGTCGTGGTAAACGTCAATGCGCAAAGTGAGCTATCGAGCCATATTGATAAGTCTGCTGATGTGCCAGGAATCAAAGAAGTGGTGAACACGGTGATAAATGTACCGATTGATAAAACAACGGAATCTACCGTGAAATATTCACAAAAATTTGCTGATCAATGGAATGCTTACACTAAACATAAAAAAGGTGCAAAAATTAAAGCTTATTTTGTGAATTTAAGTTTGAAAGATTTGCCTGATGGGCAGTTAAAAAATGATGTGCTTAATATCGGAACATCTTTCTATTTACCCCAATCAGATGTGGACAAATTGCGTGAAGCGGCCAAGATTTTATTGGAACAATCGAAAGAATATCATAAGGCACTGAAAGCATTACAATAGCCCAATAATTAAAGTGTGGTTAAAAATTATGGGTCTTCGGAATATATAGTGGAATTACTTTCTTAATAGTTTAAAAACAACTGGTGTTTAAATCGGATTTTCTGGTGGGATGTTAGGATAATCAATAGTATTATATAAAAGTATCAATCACATACGAGTGATACTTTGGGAAAAAAATAAAATAGTCCAATTTACTTGACCGTGTACTATGGTACATGGTTTATAATATTCAGGGGGTGAAATAAGATGATTTATCGCATTAGTGAGTTTGCAGATAAATGTGGAGTTAATAAAGAAACGATCAGATATTACGAGCGAAAAAATTTATTACAAGAACCTCACCGAACGGAAGCTGGTTATCGGATATATTCATATGATGACGTTAAGCGTGTTGGGTTTATTAAACGAATACAGGAACTTGGTTTCTCTTTAAGCGAGATTTATAAATTACTTGGTGTTGTAGATAAAGATGAAGTTCGTTGTCAAGATATGTTCGAATTTGTTTCTAAAAAACAAAAGGAAGTGCAAAAACAAATAGAGGATTTAAAACGAATTGAAACTATGTTAGACGACTTAAAACAACGATGTCCAGCTGAAAAGCAATTACATTCGTGTCCAATAATAGAAACATTAACATGAGAGATTAATTAACGAAAGGAGCTTTTTTATGAATAAATTTAAGGTAAACATTTCAGGAATGACCTGTACGGGTTGTGAAAAACACGTAGAATCAGCACTTGAAAAGATAGGTGCTAAAAATATTGAGTCTAGTTATCGTCGTGGTGAAGCAGTATTTGAACTGCCCGATGATATTGAGGTTGAAAGTGCAATAAAGGCGATTGCTGACGCAAATTATCACCCGGGCGAAGCAGAAGAAATACAAGTGCAATCGGAAAAAAGGACAGATGTAAGTTTAAATGATGAAGGTAACTATGATTATGATTACATCATCATCGGTTCTGGTGGAGCTGCCTTTTCATCTGCCATTGAAGCCGTTACTTTGAACGCAAAAGTGGCTATGATTGAGCGTGGAACGGTGGGTGGAACTTGCGTTAATGTCGGATGCGTTCCTTCTAAGACCTTATTAAGAGCAGGGGAAATCAATCATCTAGCAAAAAATAATCCATTTGTGGGATTACACACTTCGGCTTCAAATGTTGATTTAGCGCCATTAGTAAAACAAAAGAATGATTTAGTAACCGAGATGCGAAATGAAAAATATGTGAATTTAATTGATGATTATGGTTTTGAATTAATAAAAGGTGAAGCAAAATTCGTAAATGAAAATACAGTTGAAGTAAATGGCAATCAAATCACAGCCAAAAGATTTTTAATAGCTACAGGTGCTTCTTCAACTGCACCTAATATTCCCGGATTAGATGAAGTAGATTATTTAACAAGCACTAGCTTATTGGAATTAAAGAAGGTTCCAAATCGTCTTACCGTAATTGGTTCAGGATATATCGGCATGGAATTAGGACAACTATTTCATAACCTCGGGTCAGAAGTCACTTTGATTCAAAGAAGCGAGCGTCTATTAAAAGAATACGATCCTGAAATTTCAGAAGCCATTACTAAGGCCTTAACAGAACAGGGAATTAATTTAGTAACAGGTGCAACCTATGAACGAGTTGAGCAAGATGGAGACATTAAAAAAGTTCATGTTGAGATAAATGGTAAAAAGCGAATTATTGAAGCAGAACAATTGCTAATTGCCACTGGAAGAAAACCAAATACAGAATCATTAAACTTACATGCAGCAGGCGTTGAAGTTGGTTCCCGTGGTGAAATTGTCATTGATGATTATCTTAAAACGACCAATTCCCGAATTTATTCAGCTGGAGATGTCACTCTCGGTCCCCAATTTGTTTATGTAGCTGCTTATGAAGGTGGACTTGCTGCTCGTAATGCAATCGGAGGACTAAATCAAAAGGTCAATTTAGAAGTGGTTCCAGGCGTTACGTTTACTTCTCCATCGATTGCAACGGTTGGTTTAACGGAGCAACAGGCAAAAGAAAAAGGATATGAAGTGAAAACATCGGTATTGCCGTTGGATGCTGTTCCAAGAGCGCTCGTTAATCGGGAAACAACAGGTGTTTTCAAATTAGTGGCAGACGCGAAAACATTGAAAGTGTTAGGGGCGCATGTAGTGGCAGAAAACGCAGGAGACGTAATTTATGCAGCAACATTAGCTGTGAAATTCGGTTTAACTGTTGGAGATCTGAGAGAAACGATGGCTCCATATCTAACAATGGCAGAAGGATTGAAGCTGGCTGTCCTAACTTTTGATAAAGATGTTTCGAAATTATCTTGCTGTGCAGGCTAAGGGAACTTTTTTACAACTCCCTATTCAAGTGAACCAGCTAATGCTTTAAGGGATTTTCTAAGTGCATTTGTGGTCACAAAAATAATTTAACACTGATGATTTCGACATCAAATCTATAATTGATACCTTAACACCGCAGAGTAATAAAGGATGAATAATATGTCAGACTTATTATCCCTACCAGACATTAAAACAATAGAACCGCCACAATAAAATGAAACCGATATGATGTTTAAAGTTGAAGCAGTCGGACCACCTGAACGTTGTCCTGAATGTGGTTTTGACAAGTTGTACAAACACAGTTCAAGAAATCAACTAATTATGGATTTGCCCATTCGTTTAAAGCGAGTGGGCTTACAATTGAACCGTAGACGATACAAGTGTCGTGAATGCGGATCTACCTTCTGGGAACGCCTAATATCTGTAGATGAAAAGCGTAGTATGACCAAAAGGCTTTTAAAGTCCATTCAAGAGCAATCCATGTCTAAGACCTTTGTAGAAGTCGCAGAAAGCGTTGGTGTTGACGAGAAAACCATTAGGAACGTTTTTAAGGACTATGTGGCACTCAAAGAACGTGAATACCAGTTTGAAACTCCTAAGTGGCTTGGGATAGACGAGATACATATTATCCGTAGACCTCGGCTTGTATTGACTAATATTGAACGCAGGACTATTTATGACATCAAGCCTAACCGTAACAAGGAAACAGTCATCCAACGTCTTTCAGAAATCAGTGACAGGACTTACATTGAGTACGTCACAATGGATATGTGGAAGCCCTACAAAGACGCAGTGAACACTATCCTTCCACACGCTAAAGTTGTCGTAGATAAGTTTCATGTAGTTAGAATGGCTAATCAAGCCTTAGATAACGTCAGAAAGTCTTTGAAAGCCCATATGAGCCAAAAAGAAAGACGTACCCTTATGCGTGAAAGGTTTATCCTTCTAAAGCGTAAACACGATCTAAATGAACGTGAATCATTCCTCTTAGATACTTGGTTAGGTAATCTTCCTGCTTTAAAAGAAGCCTATGAACTCAAAGAAGAGTTTTACTGGATATGGGATACTCCTGATCCAGATGAAGGTCATCTTCGTTATAGTCAATGGAGACACCGTTGTATGTCCAGCAACTCTAAAGACGCATATAAAGACCTCGTGAGAGCCGTAGACAACTGGCATGTTGAAATATTCAACTACTTTGATAAAAGGCTCACTAATGCTTATACGGAGTCAATTAACAGCATTATTAGGCAGGTAGAGCGAATGGGTAGAGGTTACTCGTTTGATGCCTTACGAGCCAAAATCCTTTTCAATGAGAAGCTCCATAAAAAGCGTAAGCCACGATTTAATTCAAGTGCTTTCAATAAAGCTATGTTATACGATACTTTCAATTGGTATGAAGTGAATGATCACGACATTACAGACAACTTAGGTGTCGATTTTTCCACACTTATTAAGAATTTGGAGAAGGGTGATTTATAAGCCCTTTTCCACCATAAAATCCGAATACCCAAAATTATCAGGAATATTAACCGCACTTTTCTTTTTAAATTTTATATCAATTCCATTCATATAAAATCACAATAAAATTCACATCCATCTAGACGTCTAAATCTTTAATGAAGACGTTAATTTTGTTACACTCAGTCTATTTTAAAATTAATTAAATATAGGAAAGCAAAATGAGTAAACTTTTTCCAAATGCCACTATTCGTACTTCTGCGCCATATCGTTTTGATATTGTAGGCAGTTTTTTACGCCCAGAGGCTTTAAAACAGGCTCGTTATCAATGTAGTTGTGGTGATATTTCTTGTGCTGATTTAACGCAAGTTGAAGATACAGAAATTGCAAAATTGGTAGAGCATCAAAAAAATGTCGGATTACATGCCGTGACCGATGGTGAATTTCGTCGTACTTTTTGGCATTTAGATTTCTTAGCTGCATTAGATGGTGTGAAAGAAGTGGATGCTGAAAAATTCTCAGTGCAATTTAAACACGATAATGTACGTCCAAAAACGTTAAAAATTGTGGATAAAATTGGTTTTTCAGATAGCCATCCTTTCGTTGAACATTACCGCTCATTGCAAAAAATAGCAGGGGAGACTGAAGTCAAATTAACGATTCCTTCTCCGTCTATGCTTCATTTAATTTGTACAGTACGTGCCACAGATTATCAGCCGATTGAACGTTATAAAGATAACAATCAATTGTTATTAGATGATATTGCTGATGCTTATATTGATGCGATGAATATCTTTTATAAATTAGGCTGTCGTAACTTACAGTTGGATGATACAAGCTGGGGTGAATTTTGTGCGGAAGATAAACGTAAAACCTATACTGAGCGTGGTTTAGATTTAGATCAAATCGCCAAAGATTATGTGTATATGTTAAACAAAATCGTGGCAGCGAAACCAGCAGATTTAGCGATTACAATGCATATTTGTCGTGGTAATTTCCGTTCAACTTGGTTCTCCGCTGGTGGTTATGAGCCTATCGCAGAAACCTTATTTGGTCACTGTAATGTGGATGGTTTCTTCTTGGAGTATGACAGTGATCGTGCTGGTGATTTCAAACCTTTACGCTTTATTAAAAATCAACAAGTGGTATTAGGATTGATTACCTCTAAATCTGGCGAGTTAGAAAACCGTGATGAAATTATTGCTCGTATTAAAGAAGCAGCGCAATATGTAGATATCAATCAACTTTGCTTAAGTCCACAATGTGGTTTTGCTTCAACAGAAGAGGGTAATATCCTGACAGAAGAACAACAATGGAAGAAACTAGAATTTATCCGTAGTATCGTGGAAGAAGTTTGGGGTAAATAATTTCAAATTGGAATGTAAAAGAGATAATCGTTAAGATGGTTATCTCTTTTTTCATAAAAGTGCGGTTAAAAATAACCGCACTTTTACAGAATAAAAAAGGAAGTCCGTAGACTTCCTTTTATGTTATTTTAATTTAATTATTTTTGACGCATTGCAGGGAATAGGATCACATCTCGGATAGATGGGGCGTTAGCGTAAAGCATTGCTAAGCGGTCGATACCTAAACCTTCACCTGCTGTTGGTGGTAAACCGTGTTCAAGTGCAACAACGAAGTCATCATCTTTAAACATCGCTTCATCATCACCCGCTTCTTTCGCTGCAACTTGTGCATCAAAACGTTCGTTTTGGTCTTCGGCATCGTTTAATTCTGAGAAGCCGTTACCAATTTCACGTCCACCGATGAATAATTCAAAACGGTCTGTTACTTCTGGATTTTCATCATTACGGCGTGCAAGTGGTGAAATCTCAGCTGGATGTGCCATTAAGAAGGTTGGTTGAATTAAGTGATGTTCAGCCACTTCTTCAAAGATCGCATTCACGATAGAGCCTAGACCCCAAGATTTTTGTACTTCGATACCTAAGCGTTCAGCGGTTGCCTTTGCACGATCGAAGTCGTAAAGATCTTCTTTTACGATACCTTTATCTGCACCGTATTTAATGGTTGCATCATGTAATGTAATACGCTCAAATGGTTTGCCGAAGTCAAATTCTAAATCTCCGTATTTCACAATGGTTGTACCAAGAATATCAATCGCGAGTTTGCGTAATAATTCTTCGGTGTTATCCATTAAATCATGATAATCCGCATAAGCTTGGTAGTATTCAAGCATGGTGAATTCTGGGTTGTGACGAACAGAAACCCCTTCATTACGGAAGTTACGGTTTAATTCGAATACACGTTCAAAACCACCAACCACTAAACGTTTTAAGTAAAGTTCTGGTGCAATACGAAGATACATATCTACATCTAACGCATTGTGGTGAGTGATAAATGGACGAGCAGATGCACCGCCTGGAATCACTTGTAGCATAGGGGTTTCAACTTCCATAAAGCCTTTAGAAATAAAGAATTCACGAATACCCGCCACCACTTTTGAACGAATCACAAAAGTACGACGAGATTCTTCATTAGAAATTAAATCTAAGTAACGTTGACGATAACGTGCTTCCATGTCTGTTAAACCATGGAATTTGTTTGGTAATGGACGAAGTGCTTTAGTTAAAAGTTGAACTTCCGTTGTTTTGATGGTTAATTCATTGGTTTTGGTTTTGAAAAGTGTCCCTTTTACCCCAATGATATCACCTAAATCCCAGTTACTTACATCTTCAGCATAAACACCATCAGGAAGGTTATCACGAGCAACATATAATTGGATTTTGCCACTCATATCTTGCAAGGTAATAAAGGTGGCTTTACCCATTGCACGACGGGTCATAATACGACCTGCAACGGCCACTTCAATCGCTTTGTCTTTTAATACTTCGCCATCTTCGGCTTCGTACTTATCATGTAAATCTTGAGCAAGGGAGTCACGACGGAATTGATTCGGGAACGCATTACCTTTTGCACGTAATGCGGCTAATTTTTCACGGCGAACGAGCATTTCGCCATTGAGATCTAATTCTTTCACTTCTTGTTCTGACATATCCTTTACCTCGCTAGTTTGTAATTAGAATGTGGTTTATTGAAAATAAACAGGTTTCTTCTATTCTACCCATAGCGTGGTTTTTTGTTAAGCCTTTTTTAATGAAGTTATCTGTTTTATTGGGAAAGTGTTAGTGATAAATGCAGGAAAGCAAAATTGTGCTATTTTTTTAATCAACGCGTTTATCATCATGACTTGATATTCATACAAATAAAAAGAGCGGTCAATTTTTCAGAAGTTTTAAACGCTGAAAATACTGACCGCTCTTTGCGTAGAATGATTAATTAGAGATCGAAATCACCGAAATCATTAGTATCGACTTTAGAGTCAATTTGACCAACAAGATAAGAACTTACCTCCACTTCTTGTGGCGCCACTTGTACGTTGTCAGAAACAAGCCATGCGTTAATCCATGGAATTGGGTTAGAACGCGCACCAAATGGCAATGGAAGACCGACCGCTTGCATACGGATATTCGTGATATATTCCACGTATTGCACCAAAATGTCTTTGTTCAAACCAATCATTGACCCATCTTTGAACAAGTAATCCGCCCATTCTTTTTCTTGTTCCGCTGCCGCTAAGAATAAATCGTAGGCTTCTTGTTTACATTCTTCTGCAATTTCAGCCATTTCAGGATCATCTTGACCGGCAGCCATAATGTTTAAAATGTGTTGCGTACCGGTTAAGTGTAAGGCTTCATCACGAGCGATAAATTTAATAATTTTCGCATTACCTTCCATTAATTGACGCTCTGCAAAGGCAAACGAACAAGCGAAGGATACATAGAAACGAATCGCTTCAAGTGCGTTTACACTCATCAAGCAAAGGTAAAGTTGTTTTTTCAAGTTGCGTAATGTCACCACACATTCTTTACCATCTACCGTGTAAGTACCTTCACCATACAAGCTGTAAAGTTGGCTATCACGGATTAAATCATCGTAATAAGAAGAAATGTCACGTGCACGTTTGATGATTTCTTCGTTCGTCACGATGTCATCAAACACGATAGAGGGATCGTTCACAATGTTACGAATGATGTGTGTGTAAGAACGAGAGTGGATGGTTTCTGAGAAGGTCCAAGTCTCGATCCAAGTTTCTAATTCAGGAATAGACACTAACGGTAATAATGCGACGTTCGGGCTACGACCTTGAATAGAATCTAATAAGGTTTGATATTTTAAGTTACTGATGAAAATGTGTTTTTCATGCTCAGGTAACGCGGCATAGTCGATACGGTCTTGAGACACATCCACTTCTTCCGGACGCCAGAAGAAGGAAAGTTGTTTTTCAATGAGCTTTTCAAACGTCTCATATTTTTGTTGATCGTAACGCGCAACGTTAACGTTTTGACCAAAGAACATCGGTTCTTTTAATTGGTCGTTTTTGGTTTGCGAGAAAGTAGTATATGCCATGTTATATCCTTATTTATAGCGGGCTTTTACCCACTTAATGATTGATTGCCTAAAAATATCAAAAGGCGGACTTGTAAACAAGCCCACCTAAATTATTAAATCTTACAAGCCCCGCCTGCACAGCCATCATCTAAATCTTCTTGGCTGTCTTCAGCACCATCACGGGTGTTTTGATAGTAAAGGGTTTTTAAGCCGTATTTGTAAGCGGTTAAAAGATCTTTTAACAACACTTTCATTGGCACTTTACCGTCTTCAAAACGTTTCGGATCGTAGTTGGTGTTTGCAGAGATCGCTTGATCCACGAATTTTTGCATAATGCCCACTAAGTGTAAGTAACCATCATTGCTTGGAATATCCCAAAGTAATTCGTAGTTGTCGCTTAAGTTCTCATAATCTGGTACGACTTGTTTTAAGATACCATCTTTTGACGCTTTAATACTTACATGACCACGTGGAGGCTCAATACCATTTGTTGCGTTAGAAATCTGTGAAGAGGTTTCTGACGGCATTAATGCAGTTAAGGTTGAGTTACGTAAACCAAACTCTTTGATCTCGTGACGTAACGTTTCCCAATCATAATGCAATGGTTCTTGCGTTAAGCTATCGATATCTTTCTTATAGGTATCGATTGGTAAAATACCTTTCGCGTAGTTAGTTTCATTGAAGTATTCGCATGCACCTAATTCTTTCGCTAAGTTCATGGAGGCTTTCAATAGATAGTATTGAATCGCTTCAAACGTACGGTGAGTTAAATCATTAGCTGAACCATCAGAATAACGCACGCCATTTTTCGCTAAATAATACGCATAGTTAATCACACCGATACCCAGTGAACGACGACCTAATGAAGAGCGTTTTGCCGCTGGAACAGGGTAGTCTTGGTAATCAAGTAATGCATCTAATGCACGTACTGCAAGATCTGCCAAGTTATCTAACTCGTCTAAATCATCTAATTTACCCAAGTTAAATGCAGAAAGCGTACAAAGCGCAATTTCGCCATTTTCATCATGGAAATGTTGTAATGGTTTAGTAGGTAATGCAATTTCTAAACATAAGTTAGATTGACGCACCGGTGCAACAAGCGGATCAAACGGTGAGTGAGTATTACAGTGATCCACGTTTTGGATATAAATACGACCGGTTGATGCACGTTCTTGCATTAATAAAGAGAATAACTCAACGGCTTTTACAGAACGTTTACGGATGTTTGGATCCTGTTCGTATTTCACGTAAAGTTCTTCAAATTTATCTTGATCAGCAAAGAAGGCTTCATAAAGTCCAGGTACGTCTGAAGGGCTAAATAAAGTAATGTCTGCGCCTTTAATTAAGCGTTGATACATTAATTTGTTTAACTGTACGCCGTAGTCCATGTGACGAACACGGTTATCTTCCACACCACGGTTATTTTTCAATACTAATAAGCTTTCAACTTCTAAGTGCCAAATCGGGTAGTAAACTGTCGCCGCACCACCACGTACGCCACCTTGTGAACAAGATTTGACGGCACTTTGGAAGTGTTTATAGAATGGAATACAACCAGTATGGAATGCTTCACCTCCACGAATTGGGCTACCTAACGCACGAATTGCACCTGCATTTACCCCGATACCCGCACGTTGTGAAACGTATTTCACGATTGCTGCAGACGTAGCGTTGATAGAGTCTAAGCTATCACCACATTCAATCAATACACAAGAGCTGAATTGACGCGTAGGCGTACGAACCCCAGCCATGATAGGCGTAGGTAAAGAAATCTTAAAGGTTGAGGTCGCATCGTAGAAACGACGAATGTAATCCAAACGGGTTTCTTGTGGATATTTTGAGAATAAGCTCGCTGCAACTAATAAATAAAGGAATTGCGCAGATTCATAGATCTCACCGGTTACACGGTTTTGAACTAAGTATTTTCCTTCTAATTGTTTTACTGCGGCATAAGAAAAGGTCATATCACGCCAGTGATCAATAAACCCATCCATTTCATCCCATTCTTCACGAGTATAGTCGGCTAAAAGTGCAGGATCATATTTGCCCATACGCACTAATTTTTTCACATGATCGTATAAACGAGGCGGATCAAAATGGCCATACGCTTTTTTACGTAAATGGAAAACCGCAAGACGTGCAGCAAGATATTGATAATCAGGGGTATCTTTGCTGATTAGATCTGCTGCTGCTTTAATAATCGTTTCGTGAATATCAGAGGTACGAATACCTTCATAAAATTGAATATGAGAACGCAATTCAACTTGAGAAACAGACACGTTTTCCAAGCCTTCAGCCGCCCAAGTAATCACACGGTGAATTTTGTCTAAATTGATTTGTTCAAGCGTACCATCGCGCTTTGTAACCATTAATCCTTTGTTCATGGAAGATAAACCTGCTAGAGAGATGACTTTAAAAAAACACAATATATAGTGTTATAAAAAATAACAATGCACAAGATAGAGTGTTTTAAAATTGAATTCAAGCGGTAAATTTTTTACTTACATTATTGACAAAAGATAAGTCATTTAAAATGAATAACTTTTTTTTAGAAGTGATGTTTTTTTAGGCAGGATCTTTTTTGTAAATCTTTGTAAAGAAAAAAGTGCGGTCAAAAATCATCTCGTTTTTGACCGCACTTTAAGAGTTAAAAAATTAATTAATTCAAATATTTAAATACTTTGACAACTTTTTGAACACCAGTAACTTTACTTGCAATTTCTGCAGCTGAGTCACCTTGTGATTGTGTGACGTTTCCGAGTAAGAATACTTCACCATTTTCGGTAATCACTTTCACATCTGTTGCTTTTACATTATCGCCTACGAAAAGTTTAGATTTAATTTGCGTCGTAATCCAACTGTCTTTTGTAATTTGTCCAAAAGTAATTTTTGGCCCAACACGTAATTCATTGTATACGTCATTTACACCTTCTACGCCTTTTGCAAGACTGGTTGCAGTTTCTTTTACAGTTCCATTAGGAACTTGGCCAATTAACAATACGCGACCACTGTAAGATACGGCGTTTACACGACTTTCTGATTGAATTTGTGCATCTTTATCTAATGCATTTTCAACTTTTATTTCTAGAGTTTCATCATCGACTTGTGTACCCATCGTGCGAGGATCTGTTGCAACTTTTGTGCCTGCCGCTGCGCCACCAACAACCGCTGCTACACAGCCTTGCAACATAATTGATGCGCCTAGGACGAAGGCTAATTTTTTAAGTGGGGTTAATTTCATTATTATCTCCTTTTTATAAATGAGTGAGTTAATTAATTAGTCAATTAATTTTAGAAATAGTTTGGTTGGAAAATCCTTTAATGTCAAGCTCTTGGGAAAAGTGTGCTATCAACAAGCTCGCAAAGTGCGTTAATCACGAATAAATGATTTTCTAAAATACGTATTTCTTTAGTGGCAGGAATGGAGATTTCTAAATCTGTTTCAGCCAATACACCTTGAATAGCATCGTTATTTGAACCCGTTAAAGCAATCACCTGAATTTCTTTATTGACTGCATTAGAAATCGTATTTAGCACGGCTTTTTCTGTTCCTAAAGGGGCAAAGGCGAGCAATAAATCGCCAGGTTTAGCAATAGCGTTAAATTGATGTTGATAAAGTTGATCGGTTGGTTGATCAAAAACCAATGAAGAACCGACTGCACTTTCAAGGCTAAGCAGTACAGAAGGCAGGCTAGGGCGCTCAAAATCGTAGCGATTAAGCAGATTTGATACTAAGAATTGTGCATTAGCATAAGAGCGAGAGACCCCACAAGCAATGATTTTATTACCACTCAGTAAACATTGCATCACCATTTGTGCAGCAGTAGCAATATTTTCTGATAGCAGGCTAGAAGCAGAAATTTGAATCTGAATACTTTCGCTATAAATATCTTTGACTTTTTGTAACATAATTAGAAACGATTAATCGAGGAAATTAGGAAACCATTGAATATCGCTGGTCGTTTTACCAAAGGCTATAAGATCGAAACGGCAATCCGCATCTTCAAGACTTAGATCGTGTTTAGCAAGCCATAAATTTGCGGCATTCAGCCATTTTTGTTGCTTTTGCCAATCTACACTTTCAACGGCGGATCCAAATGTCGAGCTGGATCGTTGACGTACTTCAACAAAAACGATCGTTTGACCATCTTGCATAATAAGATCCAATTCACCGCATTTGAAATATTGATTCGCCGCGATGAATTTGAGGCCTTTGGCTTCTAAGAAAAGGCGGGCTTGATGTTCAAAGCCCGCCCCTTGTTGACGATTTAATGAAAACATGGATTAGTTTGCAACCGGCACCACGTTACTATCTTGTACTTGGTACCAAGTCATATCACGATC
>CAKQTN010000002.1:0-58873 GCA_934276625.1 uncultured Haemophilus sp. | reverse complement strand
ACGCAAGTGCAGCAACAAACTGCTGTACAAGCACCATCACAAACTGTACAACAAACGGTGAGTGATAAATTAAATATTAATACTGCTAGCGCATCAGACATTCAAAAAGCGTTGATTGGTATTGGGGCGAAAAAAGCAGAAGCCATCGTGCAATATCGTGAGAAACACGGCAATTTCACTGTGGCAGAACAACTACTTGAAGTACAAGGTATTGGCAAAGCTACGTTAGAGAAAAACCGAGATCGTATTGTGTTTTAATGTTGTTATTTTTATATGAAAAGCGGAATAGTGATATTCCGCTTTTTTTTATTTTTGAGCAGAAAATTTACCAAAACTTGCAAAATATCAAATTTTTTTGGAATAAGTTGGGGATTTCTTGCAATGGTTTTATAAGAGAGTAGAATACCAAATGGGTATAGGAATACCTATGTTGTAGTATAAGAAATAATAAACCAACTATTTGGAGTTAGATATGGCATCAGAAAATTTAAATCAATCTTCTGTTGCTCTTACACCAGTTGAAGCAACGGATTATGCTGAAAGCGTCGCTGCGTATAAAGCGCAAAAACGCCCATTTTTATCATTTCTGTCTGGTATTAGTGCTGGGGCTTGTATTGCTTTAGCCTTTGTATTCTATACGACGACACAAACAGCAAGCGCAGGAGCGCCTTGGGGATTAACCAAGTTAGTCGGTGGGTTAGTCTTCTCTTTAGGCGTAATTATGGTGGTAATTTTAGGATCTGAATTATTCACCTCTTCTACTTTAACCTTAGTTGCCCGCGTAGGCGGTAAGATAACCACAGCTCAAATGATCCGAAATTGGATTGTGGTGTATTTGGGCAACTTTGTCGGCGGTTTATTTATTGCTGCAGTGATTTGGTTTGGGGGACAAACCATGGCAGCAAATGGTCAATGGGGTTTAACCATTTTGGCAACCGCTCAACATAAGATTCATCATACTTGGTTTGAAGCATTTAACCTTGGTATTTTATGTAACATTATGGTGTGTGTAGCGGTATGGATGTCTTATTCCGGTAAAACTGTTACAGACAAAGCATTTATTATGATCATGCCGATTGGTTTATTTGTCGCATCAGGTTTTGAACACTGTGTGGCAAATATGTTTATGATTCCACTAGGCATTATCACAGCTCATTCTAGTACGCCAGAATTTTGGCAACAAATTGGTGTGGATCCAATGAAATATGCAGACTTAGATCTCTATCATTTCATTGTGAAGAATTTGATTCCAGTAACGTTGGGAAACATTGTGGGTGGTGCGGTTTGTATCGGCTTATTCCAACGTTATCTAACCAAAGCTCACTAATGTACTAACGAACTAAACAAGACTTATTTTTTATCAATTAAAAAAGGAAATGACTATGTCAGAACTTAATGAAGCACAAAAAGTTGCGTGGGCAGGATTCGTTGCCGGTGATTGGCAAGAAAACGTCAACGTGCGTGATTTTATTCAAAAGAACTACACCCCGTATGAAGGTGATGATTCTTTCTTAGCAGGTCCAACCGAAGCGACAACAAAACTTTGGGAAACCGTTATGGAAGGAATTAAAGTTGAAAACCGCACACATGCGCCATTAGACTTTGACGAACATACGCCTTCAACGATTACTTCTCACGCACCAGGTTATATCAATAAAGACTTAGAGAAAATCGTAGGTCTTCAAACCGATGCTCCATTAAAACGTGCCATTATGCCATTTGGTGGTATTAAAATGGTGGAAGGATCATGCAAAATTTACGGTCGTGAATTAGATCCTGAAGTGAAAAAAATCTTCACTGAATATCGTAAAACTCACAACCAAGGTGTATTCGATGTTTATACGCCAGACATTTTACGTTGTCGTAAATCAGGTGTATTAACTGGTCTTCCAGATGCTTACGGTCGTGGTCGTATCATCGGTGACTATCGTCGTGTGGCACTTTATGGTGTTGACTTCTTAATGAAAGATAAATACGCACAATTCTCTTCTTTACAAAAAGACTTAGAAGATGGCGTAAATCTAGAAGCAACTATCCGTTTACGTGAAGAAATTGCAGAACAACACCGTGCATTAGGCCAAATGAAACAAATGGCAGCAAGCTACGGTTACGATATTTCTAACCCTGCAACTAACGCTAAAGAAGCAATTCAATGGATGTACTTTGCTTACTTAGCAGCAATCAAATCACAAAATGGTGCAGCGATGTCATTCGGTCGTACTGCAACCTTCATCGATATCTATATCGAGCGTGATTTAAAAGCAGGTAAGCTTACTGAAACTGAAGCGCAAGAATTAGTTGACCATTTAGTCATGAAACTTCGTATGGTTCGTTTCTTACGTACACCTGAATACGATCAATTATTCTCTGGTGACCCAATGTGGGCAACTGAAACCATCGCAGGTATGGGTTTAGACGGCCGTACATTAGTAACTAAAAATACATTCCGTATTTTACACACCCTTTACAACATGGGTACTTCTCCAGAACCAAACTTAACCATTCTTTGGTCTGAACAATTACCTGAAAACTTCAAACGTTTCTGTGCGAAAGTATCGATTGATACCTCATCAGTTCAATACGAAAATGATGATTTAATGCGTCCAGACTTCAACAATGATGACTACGCAATCGCATGTTGTGTATCACCAATGGTTGTTGGTAAACAAATGCAATTCTTCGGTGCGCGTGCAAACTTAGCGAAAACATTGTTATACGCAATCAACGGCGGTATCGATGAAAAATTAGGTATGCAAGTTGGTCCGAAAACTGCACCAATCACTGATGAAGTGTTAGATTTCGACACAGTCATGACTCGTATGGACAGCTTTATGGATTGGTTGGCAAAACAATATGTGACTGCCTTAAATATCATCCACTATATGCATGATAAATATTCATACGAAGCCGCATTAATGGCATTACATGATCGTGATGTATACCGTACCATGGCTTGTGGTATCGCAGGTCTTTCTGTTGCAGCAGACTCTCTTTCAGCAATTAAATATGCGAAAGTTAAACCAGTTCGTGGCGACATCAAAGATAAAGATGGTAATGTTGTAGCAAGCAACGTAGCGATCGACTTCGAAATCGAAGGTGAATATCCACAATATGGTAACAACGACAACCGTGTTGATGACATCGCTTGTGACTTAGTTGAACGTTTCATGAAGAAAATTCAAAAACTTAAAACTTACCGCAACGCTGTACCTACACAATCTGTATTAACCATTACTTCTAACGTAGTTTATGGTAAGAAAACAGGTAACACCCCAGATGGTCGTCGTGCAGGCGCGCCATTCGGACCAGGTGCGAACCCAATGCACGGTCGTGACCAAAAAGGTGCGGTAGCGTCATTAACTTCTGTGGCTAAACTTCCATTTGCTTATGCGAAAGATGGTATTTCTTACACCTTCTCAATCGTACCAAATGCATTAGGTAAAGATCCAGAAGCACAACGTCGCAACCTTGCAGGCTTAATGGATGGTTACTTCCACCACGAAGCTGCAGTAGAAGGTGGTCAACACTTAAATGTGAACGTATTAAACCGTGAAATGTTATTAGATGCGATGGAAAATCCGGATAAATATCCGCAATTAACTATTCGTGTATCTGGTTACGCAGTGCGTTTTAACTCTTTAACTAAAGAGCAACAACAAGACGTCGTCACTCGTACATTCACAGAATCGTTCTAAAACACGATAAAATTTAACCGCACTTTAGCGGGAACATAAAAATTATGAGCCTGATTTAAGTCAGGCTCATTTTTTATAGATGATATTTTTGGTAAAATTTAGCTAGATTTATTTTTTGGAAATTTATGTATGTCTGTTCTAGGAAGAATTCACTCCTTTGAATCCTGTGGAACCGTGGATGGTCCCGGCATTCGTTTTATTTTATTTATGCAAGGCTGTTTAATGCGTTGCAAATATTGCCACAACCGTGATACTTGGGATCTTGATGGTGGTCGCGAAATCAGTGTGGAAGAACTCATGAAAGAAGTCGTGAGCTATCGCCATTTTATGAATGCAACCGGTGGTGGTGTAACAGCATCAGGTGGTGAAGCCATTCTTCAAGCTGAGTTTGTACGCGATTGGTTCCGAGCTTGTAAAGCAGAAGGCATTAATACTTGTTTAGATACTAATGGGTTTGTACGTCATTATGATCACATTATTGATGAACTGATCGATGTAACCGATCTTGTTTTGCTTGATTTAAAAGAACTGAACGATCAAGTGCACCAAAATCTTATTGGAGTGCCAAACAAACGTACGCTGGAATTTGCGAAATATCTGCAAAAACGTAATCAGCGTACCTGGATTCGTTATGTAGTGGTTCCAGGTTATACCGATAACGATCATGATGTTCATCTGCTCGGACAGTTTATTGAAGGTATGACCAATATTGAAAAAGTCGAACTTCTCCCTTATCATCGATTAGGCGCTCATAAATGGAAAACTCTTGGCTTTGAGTATGAGCTCGCAGATGTTTTACCGCCGACGAAAGAATCACTTGAGCATATTAAAACAATCCTTGAAGGATATGGACATACGGTAAAATATTAAGCTTAAGGTATAAAAAGATTAACAGCAGGCTTTAGAAAGCTTTAAGGAGGAAAAATGAAAAAATTAGCATTAACGTTTTTAGGTGTAGCCCTTTTAGCAGGCTGTTCAGCTGTTCAATCGCCAGTTACACAAGAAGAGGTGACATTAACGCCCCCTTCAAAAGATAGAGTGGGGTATGTTCGATTAGTAAAAGATAAAAATTACTACATTGATACCGATTCAATTTGGGTGGACAACCAAGATTTAAACCAAGTGCATTTTGATGCGGTGGTGAATTTGGATAAAGGTTTATATGTGTATCCAAATGAGAAAAGACGTTATGCACGTTCTGTTCGCCAATATAAAATCTTAAACTGTAAGAACTACCATTTAACCCAAGTTCGTACCGATTTTTATGATGATTTCTGGGGCGAAGGTTTGCGTGCCGCACCGAAAAAACAAGAGAAATACACAATCAGCTTAAAGCCGAATACAACGCTCTATGCGGCTGCACAAATCATTTGTGTGAACTCAGATAGAAAACCTTCTTTAGAGTTAGAAGGTTCAAAGGCGAAATAATCAATCAAAGTGCGGTTAGAAATAACCGCATTTTTTATCTCTGTAAAAAGTCATTACCAGACAATAAAAAACGGTCAATATTCATTAAATATTGACCGCTCTTTTTATCTCACCATGAAAGATTATTTCACACGAGAAACGTATTCGCCTGAACGAGTATCGACTTTAATTACTTCACCGATTTGAACGAAAAGAGGTACTTTCACCACAGCACCAGTACTTAATGTTGCTGGTTTACCGCCTGTACCCGCAGTATCACCTTTAAGACCAGGGTCAGTATCGATGATTTCTAATTCTACGAAGTTTGGTGGAGTGACAGTAATTGGCGCACCGTTCCATAAAGTCACGATACAATCTGCTTGGTCTAATAACCATTTTTCTGCATCACCCACTGCTTTTGCATCAGCAGAGTATTGTTCAAATGTTTCTGGGTGCATGAAGTACCAGAATGCATCATCTTTGTATGAATAAGTGAGGTTAAGATCCATAACATCAGCAGCTTCAACCGAAGTACCAGATTTGAAGTTTACATCTAATACTTTGCCTGAAATTAATTTACGAATACGAGTACGAGTAAAAGCTTGGCCTTTACCTGGTTTAACGAATTCGTTTTCAACGATCACACAAGGCTCACCGTCTTGCATAAATTTTAGACCTGGTTTGAAATCACTGGTAGTATATGTAGCCATATTAAAAATATCCTAAAAAATAGAGATTGTTTGAAAGTGCGTATTTTAACCCGAAATATTGCGATTAGAGAAGAACAAAATTGGTTAGAAACCCTAAAAAATGCGATTTCTGATCCGAAAATCTTATTAAAAACCTTAAATTTACCTGTTGACGATTTTGCCGAGGATATCACCGCTCGTAAACTTTTTGCTATGCGAGTGCCTTTACCTTTTGTTGAAAAAATGGAAAAAGGGAATCCGAAAGACCCACTTTTGTTACAAGTGATGACAGCTCAACAAGAATTTATTGAGGCCGAAGGGTTCAGCCAAGATCCTTTAGATGAGCAGCAAAAAAATGCCGTACCTAATATTCTGCATAAATACCAAAATCGCTTGTTGTTCATGGCAAAAGGAGGCTGTGCCGTTAACTGCCGCTATTGTTTCCGTCGCCATTTTCCTTATGATCAAAACCCAGGCAATAAAACGAGTTGGCAACAAGCAATAGACTATATTGCGGTCCATCCAGAAATTGAAGAAGTGATTTTTTCGGGTGGCGATCCGATGATGGCAAAGGATAGTGAATGGGCATGGCTATTAGAACGCCTTGAAAAAATACCGCACTTACAGCGTTTACGTATTCACTCTCGTTTGCCAGTCGTGATTCCAGATCGCATTACGGATGAATTTTGTGATTTATTGCTAAAAAGCCGATTACAAGCGGTGTTTGTAACACATATCAATCATCCAAATGAAATTGATGAGGCGCTTTCTTTGGCTATGCAAAAACTGGCAGGCGCTAAAGTTACCTTACTTAATCAATCAGTCCTTTTAAAAGATGTGAATGATAACCCACATACATTAAAAGTATTGAGCGATAAGCTATTTCAAGCGGGAATTTTGCCTTATTACTTGCATTTATTGGATAAAGTGCAGGGGGCGAGCCATTTTTATATCTCAGATGAGAAAGCATTACAAATTTACAAAGAATTACAGGCTCTCACTTCTGGCTATTTAGTGCCCAAATTAGCACGAGAAATTGGCGGAGAGCCAAATAAGACTTTATACACCGCTTAAGATCCGATAAAATACGATTCAATTTTTCACCGCACTTTTGTGCGATCTTTAGTTTAGCAAATCGAGGTAATACCGTGGATAATAAAAATCAACCTAACGACAATTCATCTCAAAATGAATTAGATTTAGGATTTAATCACTCTGATTCTGTGACACCAAGAAAACCGGTTCAACAAAGTGGCTCAATTTTTGATAAAGCCAAAGGTTTATTTGGTAAAAAAGAACAGCCAGATACACAATTCCATGTTCGTCGCGAACCAACTTTTGGTGCGGCAGCAAGTCAACCTTTTTCACCTTCTCAAGCATTCCAAAGTGAAAATACTGAACAGTCAGTGCAATCAAGTGCTTTCGGCGCTCAAGAGCCTGTTGAAAATGTTCAAGTAGAAAACGCAGCGGAAGAAAAAGTGATTTTTGAAAATTCACCTGCAGAAGAGATTGTGGAAGAAGTGAAAACTCAAGCAGAAACAGTTGCACCAGCAACAGCTGCTACAGCAGCAAGCTTGAAATCACCTGAAAAATGGAAGGTTCTACAAATGTTACCAGAAAAACATCGCCGTTTATTTATTGCTATCTTGGGGTTAGTGGTCTTGCTGATCATTTTCTTCACCCTAAAACCAAACTCAGATACGGTAGAGTCTTTTGAACAACAAAACAGCAATGAAATTCCAGTTCAATTCCAATCACTGGATCAGTCTCAACCGGTTGAAACCACAGTATTAGATAACAATAACAATGCAGCGCCGGCAACGACAGAACAAGCTGCAAATGACGCTAAATCAGATACACCTCCAGCCATGGAGTACGTAGGTGATAAAGCAGATGCGGCGAAATCACAACCTGCAGAGCCTGCACAACAAACTGTTGCTCAACAACCAGCAACTCAATCTGCACCAGTTCAACCAGCTGTTGCTCCTGCACCAGTTAAAGAACCTATGAAAACAGTACAACCAACGGTAGAAAAACATACCGCAACAGTTGAGCATAAAGCAGAACCTCGTCGTGAACAAACATCGGTGGTTCAAGAGAAAAAACAACCTAAACCTGTAGCTGAAAAAGCAACAGTTCAGCCGACTCAAACTGTGAAAAAAGAGTCAAACAAAATTCAAGAAGCAAAACCGGTTGCGACTAAAGACAGTAAGGTTCAAATTGTGGAAGCGAAATCAGCAACCCACAATGCGGTGAAAGCAGCTGAACCAGCAGTACAAACCGCTTCAACCAGTGCAACAAAAACATTAACTGTGCCTCAAGGTGTTTCACTGATGCAAGTATTCCGTGATAATAAATTGAATATTTCAGATGTGAATGCCATGACAAAAGCAAGCGGTGCAGGTAATGCATTAAGCAGTTTCAAACCTGGTGATAAAGTACAGGTATCTGTGAATAGTCAAGGCCGAGTGAGTGAGCTTCGTTTATCAAATGGCGGTAAGTTCATTCGTCAAGCCGATGGTTCATATCAGTATAAAAAATAATTTTTAGTGGGCGAGTAATCGCCCATTTTTCTAGATAAGATTGTTTATCCTTGCTCATTTCGCAAAGTGAGCAATCATAAACAACCCTTGATGGAAATAGAATTCATGTTAAAAAAATTAAGCGTAATTTTGACCGCACTTTGTCTTTCCGCTTGTTCACAAAATGTTGAATTAAGCAAACCAGCACCACAGAAAATGAAAGTGCAAACCGTTGATAAAAAATCCCAAAAGGGTTCAGCGACGGTTTATTTGTGTAAAGGCAATAAAGAAGTGAGTGTGGTTCATACCAAGCAAAAACAGAAAAGTAAAAAAACACTTAGTCAGGTGACCGTTACTTTTAATGATGTAACCGAAAAATTGACACGAGTGATTTCTGAGCGTGGGAGAAATTATGCGAATATTCGTTGGTATTGGCAGGAGCGTGATGACTTCAGTCAATTACAAACTAGCGTAGGTGAAGTGCTCGCAGAACGCTGTGTGAAACAACCAAGTGAATTAAAATCAGGCAAATAATTCTTTTATGGATCTCCAACGTGGCTTCGTGCTACATCGTCGTCCTTATAGTGAAACCAGCCTTTTGGTGGATTTATTCACTGAAGAAACAGGTCGTTTAACGGTTATTGCAAAAGGCGCACGCGCGAAGCGTTCTGCGTGGAAATCTGTCTTACAGCCTTTTACGCCATTACTTCTTCGTTGGTCAGGAAAAGGCGCATTAAAAACACTCACGAAAGCAGAGCCCGCAGCAATTACGCTGCCTTTACAGCAAACGGCTTTATACAGCGGGTTTTATGTAAATGAGCTGATTACTCGAGTGATCGAGCCAGAAACGGCCAATCCACAACTTTTTCAGCATTATCTTCAATGCTTAACAGGCTTAGCCACTCAGCCACAGGTTGAGCCCACATTGCGTCTATTTGAATTTCATTTACTTAAAATCTTAGGTTATGGCATTGATTTTCTGCATTGTGCAGGATCAGGTTTACCAGTAGATGAATCGATGACTTACCAATATCGTGCGGAAAAGGGTTTTATCGCCTCGTTAGTGAAAGATAACTTAACCTTTTATGGGCGAGATTTGCTTGCTTTTGACCGTTTGGAATTCACTGATGAGTCAGTCTTGCAAGCAGCAAAGCGCTTTACTCGAATCGCGCTCAAACCTTATTTAGGCGATAAGCCGCTGAAAAGTCGAGAGTTATTTACGCAAAACGTGCTTTATTTAAAATAATCCTTTCTTTGATACAAACAGATTAATACACCATCATGGCTTTACTTTACGCTCCACAAAAAAAACAGAAAACCGCCCAAAAAGTTGTCGCTGAAATTCAGGATTTAGATTATCAAGGGTTAGGTGTCGCCAAAATTCAAGGTAAAACCTGGTTCATTGAAAATGCTTTGCCAACGGAAAAAGTGGAAGCGGTAGTGACCGATGAAAAACGTCAATATGGATTAGCGACTGCACAAAAATGGCTACAAGCGAGTAATCAGCGTGTTGAGCCACAATGTCGTTATTATGGGCGTTGTGGTGGCTGCCAAGGCCAGCATATTCCTGTAGAAATGCAGCGTAAAGCTAAAGAGAAAGCCCTTTTTTCTCGTTTAAGTAAACTGCAAGCAGAACCTATTCAATTAATGCCAATGATTTGTGGTGAACAATGGGCTTATCGTCGTCGAGTACGATTAAGTTTACTGTGGAATGCTAAAAACAAAACCGTTGAAATGGGATTTCGTCAGAAAAACTCCAATCAGTTAGTGAGTATTCAGCAATGCTTAGTGGCAGAGCCCACGATTAATCATCTTATCCCAAAATTGACCGAACTTTGGACTCAATATTCAACCCCGAAACAATTAGGACATATTGAATTAGTTTCAGCGGATAATGGCGTAGCCATGTTGTTACGCTATAAAGGAAATTTAGCCGAAACTGACCGCACTTTGTTGCTCGAGTTTGCACGCGTAAATGCTGTGAATTTGTTTCTGCAAGATGATCAAAACATCCAACTTGTGCATGGTGAAATGCCTTATTATTCTCTGGGCGATATTCGTTTATCTTTTGATATCCGCGATTTTATTCAAGTTAACACCCACTTAAATCAGCAAATGGTTGAGACGGCTTTAGATTGGCTTGATTTGAATCAGGATGATCATGTCTTAGATTTGTTCTGTGGGATGGGCAATTTCACGTTGCCTTTAGCCAAACGCGTGAAAAGTGCGGTTGGTATTGAAGGTGTTTTGGATATGGTGGAAAAAGCCCAAGTCAATGCTCAGTTTAATCACATCGATAATGTTGAATTTTATCAAGCTGATTTAGACCAAGCTTTTTTAGAACAACCTTGGGCAAAACAACATTTCAATAAAATTCTTCTCGATCCGCCTCGCAGTGGCGCCGCTTTTGCACTGAATGCGTTATGTGAGCTGGGTGCAGGAAGCATTCTTTATGTATCTTGTAACCCTGCAACCTTAGTACGAGATGCAGAAATTCTCCGTTCTTTCGGGTATCGCATTATCAAAACCGCCATGATTGATATGTTCCCGAATACCAGTCATTTGGAGTCGGTGACATTATTTATCAAATAAGGTGTAAATTCTGATAGAATAGTCAGACTTTTTTGTTGTCTTAAAAAGACAACTCGGCGGACAGGATGTTGCCGAGCCATATTCATCAACAAGGGGGTATTATGGTTGCAGTTCGTGGTTCTCACTTATCAAATCCACATGATTTTGAGATCGAACAATGGTGTTCGAGCCTTAAACTTACTGCCCCCGTAGAAAAGTCTCTGATTGATGCATGGTATTATGCCCAAGCCAAAATAGCTGAACATGCCGATCAAATGGAGAATGCAATCCTTACATTGCAATCCGGTGTGGAAATGGTGGAGATTCTGCATGAAATGAATATGGACAGCGAAAGTTTACTCACCGCTATGCTATTCCCCTTAGTAGCAAACAAAATTGTCGATTGGGAGCAAATTCAGGAACATTTTGGTCCTAAAATCACCAAACTGCTTAAAGGTGTGGAGGAGATGGATAATATCCGTCAGCTCAATGCCAGCCATTCTGCCAATGCCTCTCAAGTGGATAATGTACGCCGTATGCTCCTTGCGATGGTGGACGATTTCCGTTGCGTGATCATCAAACTTGCTGAACGTATTACGTTTCTTCGTAATGCGGAAAATCACTTTTGTGAAGAAGAAAAAGTATTGGCAGCCAAAGAATGTTCCAATATTTATGCCCCATTGGCAAACCGTTTAGGGATCGGTCAATTGAAATGGGAGCTTGAAGATTACTGCTTCCGTTATTTGCATCCAGAACAATATCGAAATATTGCCAAATTATTACATGAGCGCCGCTTAGATCGTGAGCAGTATATTGCCGATTTTGTCACAGAGTTAACCGGTTATTTAAAAGAAAATATCGACCAGGTTGAAGTTTACGGTCGTCCTAAACATATTTATAGCATTTGGCGAAAAATGCAAAAGAAACATTTGGAGTTCAGTGGCTTATATGATGTCAGAGCGGTTAGAGTGATCGTACAGAAATTGCAAGATTGTTATACGGCGCTCGGTATCGTCCACACACATTTCAAACACTTGCCAAAAGAATTTGATGATTATGTCGCCAACCCGAAACCAAATGGATATCAATCCATTCATACTGTGGTGTTAGGAAAAGGTGGTAAGCCAATTGAAGTGCAAATTCGTACTCAGCAAATGCATGATGATGCGGAGCTTGGTGTAGCCGCCCACTGGAAATACAAAGAGGGCACGACAGGTAGCCTTTCCGCTTACGAAGAAAAAATCACTTGGTTACGTAAATTACTTGCATGGCAAGATGATATTACAGATTCTGGCGAAGTGATGGCTGAATTACGTAGCCAAGTCTTTGATGATCGCGTATATGTGTTTACGCCGAAAGGTGAAGTGGTTGATTTACCCGCGGGATCAACTCCTCTCGATTTTGCTTATGCGATCCACAGTGAAATTGGCCACCGTTGTATCGGAGCGAAAGTTGGGGGACGTATTGTGCCATTCACTTATCACCTGCAAATGGGTGAGCAAGTGGATATTATCACGCAGAAAAATCCAAATCCAAGCCGAGATTGGGTCAATCCAAACCTAGGGTTTACTCATACCTCAAAAGCGCGAGCCAAAATCCAAGCGTGGTTTAAGAAACAAGATCGTGATAAAAACGTTCCAGCGGGTAAAGAGCAGTTAGATAATGAACTTGCGCGTTTGAATATCAGTTTGAAACAGGTTGAGCAGCTTGCCTTGCCACGTTATAACTTAAGAAACCTCGAAGATTTATATGCGGGCATTGGTAGCGGAGATATTCGCTTAAATCAGTTGATGAATTTCTTGCAAAGCCGATTGATCAAAGTGACGGCTGAAGAAGCAGATCAAGAAATTCTCCGCCATGTGGCGAGTAAAAGTGCGAATACTGCACAGCAAAAGGCGCAACAGAAAGCCGAGCAACAACAGAATAAAGGCTATGTCATTGTTGAAGGGGTCGGCAATTTAATGCACCATATGGCGCGTTGTTGTCAGCCTATTCCAGGTGATGCGATTGCAGGCTACATTACGATGGGGCGGGGTATTTCAATTCATCGTTGCGATTGTGAGCAGTTCATTGAATTACAAGCAGCCCACCCTGAACGCGTGGTAGAAGCTCTTTGGGGGGATAATTATGCGGCGGGGTTCCATATTAATATTCGCATTGTGGCCAGTGATCGCAACGGTTTATTACGCGATATTACGACTGTGCTTGCAAATGAAAAAGTCAGCGTGTTAGGGGTTTCAAGCCGTGCAGACACCAAAAAACAAGTGGCAACGATGGATATGGAAATTGAACTGAAAAATGTCGAAAGTTTAAGTAAAATACTGGCTAGATTAGCGAAGTTAGACGACGTTATCGAAGCAAAACGTTTATAGATTACAACATAGGAACTTTTATGTATAAAACCACGGGATTAACCCATTTAATTAACTCTACAAAATATTCTTTACAAGGCTTAAAAAGTGCATTCAAAAATGAAACCGCATTTCGCCACGAATGTTTTCTTGCATGTATTATGATTCCACTCGCATTTTGGCTAGGTGATACTAAAATTGAAATCGCTCTGATGATTTCATCGGTTTTACTTGTGATGGCAGTTGAACTGTTAAATAGTGCAGTTGAAGCGGTGGTGGATCGTATCGGTACAGAACGCCATGAGCTTTCAGGGAGAGCCAAAGACCAAGGCTCAGCAGCGGTATTCATTGCACTTTGCATTGTTGTCGTGGTTTGGGGAAGTATTTTATTTTTCTAAAGTGCGGTCAATTTTCAGTAACAATTTCGGCTTATGTGTTGTACATAAGCCGTTTTTGTAGGTGAAGTCGGACAAGATTTTATTCCTTAACGTTTGCTGATATAAATAAGAAAGATTTTTGCATATTCATATCCACAGGAGGACGCTATGCCAACAGTCTCAGCCTTAGGTGCGCTCATTGCACTGATTGTCGCTATTTTCCTTATTTTGAAAAAAGTCTCACCAGCCTATGGTATGTTAGTCGGGGCTTTAGTAGGGGGATTAGTTGGCGGCGCTGATTTATCTCAAACCGTGAGTCTCATGATTGGAGGGGCTCAAGGTATCACTACCGCAGTCATGCGAATTCTCGCAGCAGGGGTATTGGCTGGCGTACTTATTGAATCCGGTGCTGCGAATACCATTGCTGAAACCATTACAAACAAGTTAGGTGAAACAAGAGCATTATTAGCGTTAGCGTTGGCCACATTAATTTTAACCGCCGTTGGTGTATTTATTGATGTTGCCGTGATTACGGTCTCTCCAATCGCCTTAGCACTTGCTCGTCGTACTGACTTATCAAAACCCGCTATTCTCTTAGCGATGATTGGTGGGGGAAAAGCAGGAAACTTAATGTCACCTAATCCTAATGCGATTGCTGCAGCAGATACATTCCATCTTCCTTTAACGTCAGTGATGATGGCAGGGATTATCCCCGCTATTTTGGGCTTAATATTGACGTATTTCTTAGCAAAACGTTTAAGAAACAAAGGTTCGCGCGTTTCATCCCAAGAGGTTGTCGCAGTAGAAACACAGAATCTCCCCTCATTTTTGACCGCACTTGTGGCACCTTTGGTTGCCATCTTCTTACTGGCACTTCGTCCGTTAGCAGATATTAAAGTCGATCCTTTAATCGCTTTACCACTTGGTGGTCTGATTGGCGCATTATGTATGGGCAAGCTTCGCCAAGCCAATAACTATGCGATTAGCGGTTTAGGGAAAATGGCTCCGGTGGCGATTATGCTACTTGGTACGGGAGCTTTAGCCGGTATTATTGCCAATTCCGGTATGAAAGATGTGCTTATTGAAGGCTTAAAACATTCGGGTTTACCTTCTTATATCCTTGCGCCAATTTCAGGCGCACTCATGTCGCTTGCTACGGCATCAACAACTGCAGGTACTGCTGTTGCTTCGAATGTGTTTAGTTCAACGCTATTAGAGTTGGGGGTGAGTAGTCTGGCAGGTGCCGCGATGATTCATGCGGGGGCGACAGTTTTCGATCATATGCCACATGGTTCTTTCTTCCATGCAACTGGTGGTAGCGTAAATATGGACATGAAAGAACGCTTAAAATTGATTCCTTATGAAAGTGCAGTGGGGTTAATTATGACCATTGTGTCCACTTTAATTTTTGGTGTATTTAGTTAGTTTAAGGAGAGAATATGAAAATTGTCATTGCGCCTGATTCATTTAAAGAAAGTTTAACCGCACTTGAAGTGGCTAATGCGATTGAAAGTGGTTTTAAACGTATTTTCCCAAACGCTGAATATGTGAAATTACCAATGGCTGATGGGGGAGAGGGAACCGTACAATCTTTGGTTGATGCCACTCAGGGGCGCTTAATTGAGGCAGAAGTTACGGCACCGTTAGGCAACCAAGTAAAAAGCTTTTTCGGTTTATCGGGTGATGGTAAAACGGCGATCATTGAAATGGCGGCCGCATCGGGATTGCATCTTGTCCCGATAGATAAACGCAATCCTTGTCAAACCACCAGTTTTGGCACAGGGGAGCTAATTAAGCAAGCTCTTGACCTTGGTGTTCAACACATCATTTTAGGGATTGGCGGGAGTGCCACAAATGACGGTGGTGCGGGTATGCTGCAAGCATTAGGCTTACGTTTATTGGATAAAAATGGGCAATCCATTGGCTTTGGTGGTGCAGCATTATCTAATCTTGCTGAAATTCAACTGGTTGATTTAGATCCTCGATTGCAACACGTACAAATCGAAGTGGCTTGTGATGTGAATAATCCACTTTGTGGTGAACGAGGTGCCTCTGCGATTTTTGGCCCACAAAAGGGCGCGACGCCTGAGATGGTGAAAGAACTCGATGCTGCATTAGCCCATTTTGCTAAAATTGCCGAGCGGGATTGCGGTAAAGAAATTCAAGAACAACCAGGCGCGGGGGCGGCAGGTGGTATGGGCGGTGGTTTATTGCTCTTACCCAATGTGCAGCTCAAGGCCGGTGTGCAGATTGTCTTGGATAATTTGAAACTTGCTGATCAAGTTAAAGAAGCTGATTTAATCATTACCGGTGAAGGCCGTATGGATGCGCAAAGTATTTTAGGTAAGACTCCAATCGGTGTGGCACGTACGGCAAAACAATTTAATAAGCCAGTCATCGCGATCGTGGGTTGTTTACGTGAGGATTATGAAGTGGTGTATGAACATGACATTGATGCGGTGTTCCCAATTATCCGTAATCTGGGGGATTTACCGACAATTCTCAAGCAAGGCGAGCAGAATTTGATTTCGACGGCTCAAAATGTGGCGAGATTGTTGTCATTGAAATAAGCTTTTCATACTAAAGTGCGATCAAAAATAACGATAAATTTGACCGCACTTTTTTATTTTATCCCCTTGGATGAAATCGTTCATGAAGGTGTTTCAAGCGTTCTTTAGCCACATGAGTATAGATTTGCGTGGTGGAGAGATCGCTGTGTCCGAGAAGCATTTGCACAACACGGAGATCCGCACCGTGATTCACCAAATGTGTTGCAAAGGCATGACGGAGAACGTGCGGTGAAAGGGCATCCGTATCGATTCCCGCTAACACAGCATAATGCTTTATACGATGCCAAAAGGTTTGGCGAGTCATTTGCTGAGCTCGTTGGCTTGGAAAGACCACATCAGAACTTTGCCCGTTAAGCAAAATAGGACGACCGTAAAGCACAAATTGTCGCACCCAAAAAGCAGCTTCTTCTCCCATTGGCACAATACGTTCTTTGTTACCTTTACCAATTACACGCACGACACCTTGTTGCAGGTTCATATTCTCAATAGTGAGCGTGACCAATTCCGTGACACGTAATCCTGTGGCGTACAGCAATTCCAACATGGCTTTATCACGTAACTCAATCGGAATTTCTACATCTGGCGTATTTAATAAATCTGTGACTTGTTGCTCGGTTAAATACTTAGGCAAACGGCTTGGTAGTTTAGGCGAACTCAGTACGGCACTTGGGTCATCCGTACGATATTTTTCACGATATAAATATTGGAATAATTTCCGCATCGCGCTCAGCATTCGCGCAGTACTGGTGGCTTTGTAACCTTGCTCTAAACGACTGCCTAGAAATTGTTGCAGATCTAAGGGTTCGAGGGTTTCGAGGGATAAATTTTGTTTATCCAACCAATCACACAGTGCGGTCAAATCGAGACGATAAGACTGCACGGTGTTTTCAGACAATCCTTTTTCGATCCAATATTCATTCAAGAACAAATCGACTAGCGTGAGGTTATTCATGTTTACACTCTATGGGGTAAAAAGGCTTTTACACCACGCGGGGTGATAAATAAACCAATGAATGCAAAGGCGGCCATTAGGCTGAAAGCATAAATTGGCGAAATTGGATAAAGCACACCAGAAAGTGCGGTGAAAATGGCAATGGCTGCGCATCCTGCTAAGGCATTGTATAAACCTTGTAATTTCGCAATATGGGTTTGTGGTTGCGTGGTGATGTAACGCACGGTTGCGTAATGTCCCGCAACATAAGTAAGGCTGTGAAAACATTGCAATAGAACGATTTCAACAAAGGTGTCGGCATAACCAAAAGCAAGCCAACGTACGATAGCGGCGATGCCTGTGAGATAGAAAAGGGCAGTAATACTCCAATTTTTGAATAATCGGGTGGAGAAGAAAAAGACGACAATTTCTACTAATACGCTGATTCCCCAAAATAAGCCCGCATTGGAAACAGAATGACCGTGGCTTGTCCAGAAGATAGTGCTGTATGAGTAATAAGCCGCGTGCGATCCTTGAATCAGTGCAATAGCAATAAATAAACGAAGTGTCGTTTTATTTTTGAGTAGACCTAAAAATCCAACAGAATTTTCGACCGCACTTTGTGGCTCATCTTGTGGCATTGGATTGGGATGAAGTAATTGCACAATGCTATAGAAAATAAGGATTCCCGTAATCATCCATGTGATGTATTGTTCACCAACTATCTCCGCTAAATACCCAAACACCATTACGCCGACAACAAATGCAAAGGAGCCAATTAAGCGTACTTTGCCGTAATCTAAATGAATTTGTTGTTGCCACGTGCTAGCGAGGCTATCGCCAATTGGCATACCTGCTGCATTCACCATGGAATACAAGGCAAGTCCAATAAATAATAACCAGAAATTATGCGACATGAGCCCGATTAACGCCATAGTGACAGCACTGGCAACAGCTAAGTAACGTAAGCCATTCACTAAAAGGGAAACGCGTTTTATCAAGCCAGAAAATAAAATACTGCCGCTAAAACGGAAAATATAACCACAGGCCAGCAATAAACCGATGCTTTCTTCACTATAAGATTGTGTTTTCAACCACGCAGGGAAAAGGGGAAGAAACACACCGTAGGCGCAATAGTAGCCAAAAAAGCTCAGGGTGAGCCAGGTAAAAGGACGAACTTGCATTAGAATAATTTTTCCATTTCTTGTGAGCGTGCCACGCAGGCCTGCATCGCTTGTTTTATGATGTCGTTAAATTGGTGTTGATTGAACACATTTAATGCGGCTGCGGTGGTGCCGCCTTTTGAGGTGACATTTTCTCGTAAAGTGGAAAGCGCAGTTTGTGGATTTTCAATCACCAGCTTCGCCGAGCCTAACATGGCTTGTTGTACCAACTCACGAGATTGGTTTTCATCTAAGCCCATTTCTATTAAGCCTTGTTGCATAGCCTCTAAAAATTGGAAGAAGTAAGCAGGGCTACTGCCAGATGCAGCGGTGACAGCATGCATTTGATCTTCATTCGTCACCCAAGTGGTTTTTCCTACAGCTGAAAGTAAATCTTCCGCAAAAGTGCGGTCAGTTTCAGGCGTGTTTTTGTCAGCAAATAAGCCTGCCATACCTTCTCCAACTAACGCCGGGGTGTTTGGCATCACGCGAACAATGGATTTTGCTGTTGGAATGAGTTCGGCTAATCGAGCAGTCGAAATACCCGCCGCAATAGAAATGATTAATTTATCAGAAAAATCAACTGCACTTAATGGCTTGCAAACATCAGCAAGGACTTGCGGTTTAACGGCAAATAAAACTACTTGAGATTGCGTGATGGATCGATTGTTATCTGTAGAAACCGCGATGCCATATTGAGCAAAAAAAGCACGTTTCTCTTCATTTGGATCATTCACAATAATTTTGTCGGTAGGATAACCTTGTTTTAATAGGCCTAGCACAATGGCTTGTGCCATATTGCCACCACCGATGAAGGCAATTAATTTCTGTTGCATCATTTTTTCCCGTGAGTTTATGGGCTACAATGTCGCGTATTTTACCCTATTATGAAGGAAGTGTTACGATGTGGTTTAAAAATTTAATGTCATATAGGCTGACTAAGCCCCTAGATTGGGATCTTAATGAATTGCAACGCCAGTTGTCAGATTGTGAATTTCATCCTTGTGGCTCACAAGATCAAAGTAAATTCGGTTGGACGAATCCGTTGAAAGACAGTGAATTATTACATTTTTCAGTGGGTAAACACATTTTGTTGGTCGCGAAAAAAGAAGAAAAAATGTTGCCGGCGAATGTGGTGAAACGTGAATTGGATGAACGTATTGAAAGCCTTGAGCAAAAAGAAAACCGCAAATTGAAAAAAACGGAAAAACAAACGTTAAAAGATGATGTGGTGATGAATTTATTACCGCGTGCGTTTAGTAAAAATCAGCAAACTGCCGTGTGGATTGATACCGAAAATAACCTTGTTCATGTTGATGCAGCATCCTGTAAACGAGCAGAAGATGCCTTGGCGTTATTGCGTAAATCACTTGGTTCGTTACCCGTTGTACCGTTGGCATTTGCAAATGAACCTTCGACCATTTTAACAGATTGGATTGTGCAGGAAAAAATTCCGCATTGGTTGGTGGCATTAGAAGAGGCTGAACTGCGTGGAAGCCAAGAAGACAGCGTGATCCGTTGTAAGAAACAGCCATTAGAAAATGAAGAGATTCTCGCACTTTTACAAGATGGCAAAAAAGTGGTGAGTAAGCTCGCATTGGAATGGGAAGATACGCTGACTTTTGTGTTTAATGAAGATTGCACGCTCAAACGTTTAAAATTTGCCGATGCGGTGCGTGAGAAAAATGCGGATATTTTAAAAGAAGATTATGCGCAACGCTTTGATGCTGATTTTGTATTGATGACGGGCATTTTATCTAAACTGACCGAAAACTTACTCGATGAGTTTGGTGGTGAGAAAGTCAGATTAGGCTAGTTTTAATCATGAAATAAAAAGGCGAACATGATGTTCGCCTTTTGTTTGTTTAAAAGTGCGGTCAAATTTCCGCACGTTTTTAATTAGTGTGTGCTCGTACTGGTTGTGGTACGGTTTGCACGTTTACGATCGTTTTCCGTTAAAAGTTTTTTACGGATACGGATCGATTCAGGTGTTACTTCCACTAACTCGTCATCATCGATAAACTCGATAGCTTGTTCAAGTGTAAATTTCACCGGCGTGGTTAAGACGATGGCATCATCTTTACCTGATGCACGCATATTGGTGAGTTTTTTACCTTGTAAACAGTTTACGGTTAAGTCATTTGTACGGCTGTGAATACCGATGATTTGACCTTCGTAAACTTCTACGTTGGCTTCGATCATTAATTTACCACGCTCTTGTAAACCAAATAGCGCATAAGCTAATGCTTTACCGGTTGCGTTAGAAATTAATACACCGTTTTTACGTTGGCCGATTTCACCTGGTTTGATGTCATCGTAGTGATCGAAACTAGAGTAAAGTAAACCTGTACCTGACGTCATCGTCATGAATTCACCACGGAAACCGATTAAGCCACGGCTTGGGATGATGTATTCTAAACGTACACGACCTTTGCCATCCGGCATCATATCGCGAACTTCACCTTTACGGATACCTAATGCTTCCATAACAGAACCTTGGTGTTGTTCTTCCACATCGATAGTCACTTGCTCGTAAGGCTCTTGTTTTTTACCGTTGATTTCACGGTAGATTACTTTAGGACGAGAAACCGCAAGTTCATAACCTTCACGACGCATATTTTCAATTAATACAGAAAGGTGTAATTCACCACGGCCAGAAACACGGAATTCATCTGGGTTTGGTGTTTCTTCTACGCGTAATGCCACGTTGTGAACTAATTCTTTGTTTAAACGTTCAAGAATTTGACGAGAAGTCACATATTTACCTTCTTGACCCGCAAACGGAGAGGTGTTTACACAGAAGAACATGGTTACGGTTGGTTCATCAACAGTTAATGAAGGTAAGGCTTCAACGGCGTTGATATCACAAATAGTATCCGAGATATTTAATTCACCTAAACCGGTAATCGCGATGATGTCGCCTGCGTAAGCAACATCTTCTTCATAACGTTGTAAACCAAGGTGGCCTAATACTTGACCCACACGGCCTTGACGAGTTTTACCTTCGCCATCAACGATAGTCACTGGCTGATTTGGTTTAATAGCACCACGTTTGATACGGCCGATACCGATAACACCCACATAGCTGTTATAGTCTAGTTGGGAAATTTGCATTTGGAATGGGGCATCAAGTTCCACTTTTGGCGGTTCAACGTGTTGAACAATCGCTTCAAATAATGGGGTCATGTCTTCCGCTAATTCTTCGTGTTCAAGACCTGCGACACCATTTAATGCAGAAGCATAGATAATAGGGAAGTCTAATTGCTCATCGGTTGCACCAAGATTAACAAATAAATCGAAAACTTGATCCACCACCCAATCAGGGCGTGCGCCTGGACGGTCAACTTTGTTGATAACTACGATTGGTTTTAAACCGTGAGCAAAGGCTTTTTGGGTTACGAAACGCGTTTGTGGCATTGGACCGTCAAAAGCATCTACCACTAAAAGTACAGAGTCCACCATAGAAAGCACACGTTCTACTTCACCACCGAAGTCGGCGTGTCCTGGGGTATCTACGATGTTAATGCGATAGCCATTCCAGTTAATTGCGGTATTTTTTGCAAGAATGGTAATACCACGTTCTTTTTCAAGATCGTTTGAGTCCATTACGCGTTCATCAACATCACCACGAGTTGATTCAAATGTACCAGATTGTTGAAGGAGTTTGTCAATGAGGGTGGTTTTACCATGGTCAACGTGAGCGATAATTGCGATATTGCGCAATTTGTTAATATCAATGTCGTTTTTCATTTATTACGTTCTTAAAGTTTAAGTTTTGTAGGGTGGAATTTTAATGCCACCGAATAGTCCAAGTAGTTTGAATTAGTGAGTAAACTCACTCTACGAGAATCTCGAAAGGGCAAAAATTATACACGATATTTTGCTGTTCTGCTATGCCAGGGGATAAAATAAATCTTATGAAAAAGGCAAGCGATTGCGTTATAATGCTCTTTTAATTTTTATAAAGATTATACACATAGCAAAATAGAGGACTCCTTATGCCAAATGCAAATGCAATTGCCAACGTATTTAAACTGATCGAAGAGAACGATATTAAGTTCGTGCTACTTCGTTTCACCGACATTAAAGGTAAAGAACACGGTGTTTCTATCCCGGTTAGCCTTGTCGATGAAGATATGTTTGAAGATGGCAAAATGTTCGATGGCTCTTCTGTTGAAGGTTGGAAAACCATTAACAAAGCCGATATGCTTTTAATGCCAATTGCTGAAACTGCAGTAGTCGATCCATTTGCGCAGATCCCAACACTTTCAATTCGTTGTAGCGTGTATGAGCCAACAACCATGCAAAGCTATGATCGTGATCCGCGTTCAATCGCTATTCGTGCAGAAAACTATATGCGTTCAACAGGCGTTGCAGATCAGGCATTCTTTGGTCCAGAACCTGAGTTCTTCTTATTTGATGATGTGCGTTTTGATGTATCAATGAATCGTGCTTCTTTCGCCATTGATGACATTGAAGCCGCTTGGAACACCAATAAAAAATATGAAGGCGGTAACAATGCTTATCGTCCATTGAAGAAAGGTGGTTATTGTGCGGTGGCACCAATTGATACAGCTCATGATATTCGTTCTGAAATGTGTTTGATTTTAGAAGAAATGGGCTTAGTCATCGAAGCTCATCACCATGAAGTGGCAACAGCTGGTCAAAACGAAATTGCAACGAAATTCAACAGCTTAACCTTAAAAGCAGATGAAACACAAATCTATAAATATGTGGTGCAAAACGTTGCCTTAGAACACGGTAAAACCGCTTGCTTTATGCCTAAACCAATTACGGGTGATAATGGTTCTGGTATGCACTGTAATATGTCATTAAGCAAAGATGGCAAAAACATTTTCCAAGGTGATAAGTATGCAGGCCTTTCTGAAACCGCACTTTATTATATCGGCGGTATCATTAAGCATGCAAAAGCATTAAATGCATTCACTAATCCAAGTACTAACTCATACAAACGTCTAGTGCCTGGTTTTGAAGCGCCAGTATTGTTGGCTTACTCTGCAAGTAACCGTTCAGCTTCAATTCGTATTCCGGCAGTAACTAGCCCGAAAGCAATCCGCATTGAAGCGCGTTTCCCAGATCCGATGGCAAACCCATATCTGGCTTTCGCTGCATTATTAATGGCAGGTCTTGATGGCGTGGTGAACAAAATCCATCCAGGTGATGCAATGGATAAAAATCTTTACGATCTTCCACCGGAAGAATTAAAAGATATTCCAGCGGTAGCGAGCTCACTAGAAGAAGCATTGAATTCATTAGAAAAAGATTATGAATTCTTAACGCAAGGTGGTGTGTTTGCTAAAGACTTTATCGAAGCATTTATTAATATTAAACGTAAAGAGGTAGAACGTTTAAATATGACACCACATCCGGTTGAGTTTGAGATGTATTATTCTTGATTAATATATAATCAATTGATTTATTTTTATATAAAAGATATCACTTCTAAAGTGATATCTTTTTTTTATTTATATTAATAATTTATAGTGTTATTACAGTTGACCATAGTTCATTAAGATTATTTTAATTCCCTTGTTAGAGTAGGGAAACTCAGGTAGAATGCGGTAAATTTATAGTATGTTCAATTGACCTGAAAGGATTAATAATGAGTGATAGTCGTTATCAAAGAATAAATGAGTCGGATGAGATTGATTTGATTGAATTAGTTAAAAATCTATGGAAGAAAAAGCTGTGGATTATTTTATCTGCCTTCGTTTGTACTGCCATTGCGGCAGGCTATGCTTTTACAGCTAAAGAACAATGGACATCAACAGCAGTCATTGTGGCTCCTCGTTCTACTGAACTAGGTAAGCTATTATCCGTACGAGCGGAGTACGCACGAATTATAGGTGATAATGACTTTTCAACTGGAGGTTTATCAAATTCACTTTATGGGCAGTTTAAACATTTTCTTCTATCGAACGATTTAAAAAGAGAATTCTTGTCACAATCAAGTTTGATTAAGAATTACACTAAAGATATGACAGAAGAACAGCTGGAAGATTACATTGAGGATGCAATTTCAAAGTATCTTGTTATTCATGAAGTAGATCCTAATAAAAAAGATTTGACAGCGTTAGATAAAATAGGCTTAAAAATTACTTTTTCTGCGGAAACTCCTAAATTAGCTCAAGCTGTATTATTGGATTACGTTAATTTTGTAAATCAGTTTGTTTTGAATCAGATTAATAAAGAATTTAAACTTGGATTTAATTTACGCCTAGATGCTTTGAAATTTACTAAAAAACAAATTGAAGAAAGTTTAACTGAAGCTAAGACTGTTCAAGTAGAGAATTTAGATAAGGCTTTGAATATTGCGAAGAAAGCAGGTATTAGAGATTTTTCGAAAGGTAATTCAAATAACCTTTCTGTTCCTGAATATATGTTAGGTGAGGGGCGTTTAAATATTTCTGATTCTAAATTAGCCGATGGTACTTACCTTTTTATGCTAGGAGAAAAATATTTACAAGCGCAACTAGATATTGCAAAGAATACAGAAATTGTTTATCCAGTAGATTATTATAGTACAGAAAGACAGTTAACAAAATTAACAAAATTGGAGCCTAGTTTAGATAATATTGGAGAAGTAAAAAGTTATTATTATTTGAGTTCTCCAGACTATCCCGTTCAACGTGATTGGCCTAAGCGATTGATTTTACTTATTGTAGGATTTGTTTTTGGTGTAGTACTTTCATCATTAATTATTTTAGCTAGAGAAGTATTTTCGAATAAGGCATAAATATGAAAGATATTAAAATTATTATTGCTACACACAAACAACATTTTATGCCTTCAGATGATATGTATCTGCCATTACATGTAGGTAAATTAGGGAAAGAGGAACTTGGTTATCAAGGCGATGATACTGGTGATAATATTTCAGCTAAAAATCCTAATTTTTGTGAGCTAACAGGGCTTTATTGGGCGTGGAAAAATTTACCTAATGATTATTTAGGTTTAATTCATTATCGTCGTTTTTTTAGCGTAAAAAGCCGTGCTGAGCGTAAAAAGAATCCTTTGAAAACACTCTATCTAACACACGAAGAAGCGAGTCAATTATTAAGCCAATATGATGTAATCGTACCAAGTAAACGAAATTATTACATTGAAACGCTTTATTCACATTATGCGAATACCTTACATGCCGAGCATTTAGATATAACTCGTGAAATTATTGCCGAAAAGTGCGGTGAGTTTTTAGGAAGTTTTGATGCGGTAATGAAACAGCGTGGCGGCTATATGTTTAACATGTTCATAATGTCTAAAGAATTAGTGAATGATTATTGCAGTTGGCTATTCCCCATTTTATTTGAATTAGAAAAACGTATTCCTGCGGAACAATATTCAGTATTTCACGCTCGTTTTTATGGACGTGTCAGTGAGTTGTTATTTAACGTTTGGTTAAAACAATATTCTCAATCTAAACTATTAAAAGTGAAAGCAATTCCATTTGTTTATGGTGAGAAAATTAATTGGTTGAAGAAAGGAACTGCATTTTTAATGGCTAAGTTCTTTGGTAAGAAATACGAAAAAAGTTTTTAATAGAGGAATATAAAATGAAATTATTCACAATTGGTCCAGTAGAAATGTTGCCTGAAATCAAGAAAGTTGCAGGTGAACAAATACCTTATTTTAGAACCGATGAATTTTCAAATATTATGTTGGAGTCTGATAGGCTCATAAAAAAATTGATGAATTCGGGAGAAAATTCTAAATCTATTTATTTAACCGCTTCAGGTACAGCTGCAATGGAAGCCGCGTTAATGAATTGTATATTACCGACAGATAAATTATTGGTTATTAATGGAGGTACATTTGGAGCTAGATTTAGTCAGATTTGTGATATTCATGAGTATGATTATTGTGAGATAAAACTCGGAGGTAATGAGGAATTAACATATAAACATCTAGAAGAATATGAAAATATAGAGTTCAATGCTTTAGTTGTAAATATTGATGAAACTTCTACTGGTCAATTATATGACATAGAGTTACTTTCGCAATTTTGTAAAAGAAAAGGAATGTATTTAATTGTTGATGCGATTAGCTCTTTCTTATGTGATCGATATGATATGAGTAAATATGATATTGATATAACGATTATTAGCTCTCAAAAAGGCTTATGTATTGCTCCAGGACTATCTATTGTGGTACTTAGTGATAGGATTGTTACTGATAGAATATTAGTTAATAATGTTAAATCTCTTTATTTTAATTTTAAGGAATACATTGCTGATTTTGAAAGAGGACAAACTCCGTTTACTCCTTGTGTAGGTATTTGTTTGGAGATGCATAAGGCATTAGCTATAGTTGATTCTATTGGTATTGATAAGTATTTGAATAATATTAAAACTGTTGCTCTGGATTTTAGAAATAGAATAAAGGATTTGCCAGTTTCAATTCCTAAATTTCCATTAAGTAATGCTATTACTCCGGTAATTTTTGAGAAGCCAATTGCAACTAAAGTATTTACTACATTAAAAAATGAATATCAAATGATGGTAAACCCTACAGGAGGGAAAAATAAAGAATATTCTATTAGAGTTGCTCATATAGGAAATACGACAGTAAATGATAATGAGAAATTAGTTTCAGCTATAAAAGAAATTCTTAAAAATATATCTTAGGGAATAAGATGAAATGAAAAAAGTTATAACCTATGGAACATTTGATTTATTTCATGAAGGGCATTTAAATTTACTTAAGCAAGCAAAATTGTTGGGTGATTATTTAATTGTTGGTATCACGTCTGATTATTTTGATAAATGCCGTGGTAAGTATAATGTTCATGATTCACTAATGACCAGGATCTCTAATGTTCAGGAGACTGGGCTTGCGGACGAGATTGTTATTGAAGAATATTTTGGACAGAAAATAGATGATATTAAGAAGTATGGTATTGATATTTTTACTGTCGGTTCTGATTGGGTAGGTTATTTTGATTATTTACGAGAATACTGTGAGGTTATTTATTCTAAAAGAACTAAAGGCATCTCAAGTACCCAAATTAGAAATACTCATTCACTAAAATTGGGTATTATAGGTGGAGAGAAAATTGTTGATAGATTTTTATCCGAAGTTAGCTTTATTAGTGGTGTTAGCATAACAGGTGTTTATTATGCAGGTCCAGTTTCTTCTGAAAAATGTAAAGAGTTATATGAATATAATAGTCTAAATGAGTTTTTCTCTCAGAGTGATGCCGTTTATGTTAATGTACCTTTAAAATATAGATATAAACATATAAAAGAATCGTTACTCAATGGTAAACATGTTCTTACAGAATTTCCTTTTTCAAATAACTATGATAATGCAAAAGAGCTAATTGAACTTGCTAATGCACGTAATTTAGTGTTGATGGAGGGCTTAAAAACGGCATATTGCCCAGCATTTACGAAAATGATTTCATTGGTTAAAAGTGGAGTTATTGGAAATATATTAAATATTGAAGCTAGGTTTACACAAGTTCTTGAAGATGACCTATTTAATGAACAAATTCGTATTTCTGGTGGGAGTATTGAATCGTTAGTTTCTTATCCTTTGCTTATTATATTTAAATTACTAGGAATAAATTATGAAGATATTTCATTTACATCACATTTTGAAAATAATATTGATATTTTTACTAAAATAGACTTACGTTACTCTAATTCTATAGCTAGTGCAACAGTTGCTATTAAAGCTAAAGCAGAAAGTAATTTAATTATTGCTGGGACTAAGGGATATATATATGTCCCTGCGCCATGGTGGAAAACAGAATTTTTTGAAGTATGCTATGAGAATATAAATAATAATAGTAAGTACTTTTATAAGTTTGAAGGTGAAGGGTTAAGATATGAATTAGTTGAATTTATTAGAACTATTCAAACTAATGCGGTGCAGAACAATTTATTGAATTATAATGAAATGTTAGCTGAGACTAAAGTGATCGATTTATTTTTATCTAACTATAATGTGAAAAAATTTTAACGAGAATAATATATGGTAATTGAATCTCTACACGCAGAAGAAATCTGTGGATTTTATGTTAACGAAAAAATGAAATTAGTTTGGAAAACTGAATTAGAATTACTTAAGAAATTTATTTCGGTATGTGAAAAATATAATCTGAAATATTATATGGCTGGAGGGTCATTATTAGGTGCAATTAGACATAGTGGATTTATTCCATGGGACGATGACATTGATATTGATATGCCTAGAGATGATTATAATAAATTGCTTGAAATTGCAAAATATGAATTTACGGATCCTATTTTCTTTCAAACTACATATACAGAACAAAATTATGTTAGACCTCATGCACAAATTAGAAATTCAAATACAACAGCTATTGTTAGTCATGAAAAAGGACTATATTTTAACCAAGGAATTTTTATTGATATCTTTCCCTTGGATTCAGTACCAGCGAATAAGATAAAAAGATATTTTCATTCAAATATATTAAAGCTTCTAAGCATTATTTTGAAAGCAGGTATTATGATTAATCCTGTAAAAAACCCTAGTAGATTGAAATGTTTAGCTCATTATCTTGTGATGCCCATCTTCAAGTTATTTGATTATAAGAAATTGTTTCATTTATTTGAAGATATTTGCTCTAGATATAATAATAACAAGGATCTACCTATAGGAGAAATTTCCTTTGATTATAGAGATAAATGTATTTGGCCAAGAGAATGTTTTAATGATGTTACTATAAAGGATTTTATGGGGCTTAAAGTTGCTTGCCCTATCGGGTACGATACTATACTAAAAATTACTTTTGGAGATTATATGACTCCTCAGCAGGAAGCATCTTATCATGGTAATATTATTTTTGATACAGAAATTAGCTATAAAGAATATTTAGAGAAATAAGTATGTTAAGTTTAATAAAATCTTTTTTGAAAAACTCACCTTTGATTTACTATGCTTGTAAAGCAGTTGTCGTCTATAGTTTATTAATGCTAAGGGGTGTTATTTATTTCTTATCTTTTTTAATTCCATTAAAATCGAACAGAATATTGTTTAGAGCATATGAGGGGAGAGGGTATACTTGCAACCCCAAAGCTATTTCAGAATATATATTAAACAAAACTAACGAATATGAAATTATTTGGGCATTTAAGGAGCCTGAAAAGTTTCTTTATTTGCAAGAGAAAAATATTAAACTAGTTAGAGTATATAGCATTAAATATTATTATTATTATATTTCTTCTTCAGTTCTAATATTTAATGATTTTTGGTCATCATTTATTAAACCTAGAAAGAAACAAATATTTATTAATACGTGGCACGGTAGCGGTGCGTTAAAATGTGTTGGATTATGTACTATGCCACATCCAGTAGATAAACTGCTTTATAAAATGCGACATTCATTTGGATACTTAATTTGTGGCTGTCAAAAATTTAAAGAAATTAGGGAGATATCATTTGGAGATAATATAATCGATCTAGAAATAGGTTTACCTAGAAATGATATTTTTTTTGCAAATGAATTGTTAAAAGGTCAGATTATTTCTAAAGTAAGAAAAGAGCTTGATATTGATTCTTCTTTAAAAATTGCTTTATATGCTCCTACTTATCGTGAAAATTTTGCAAAAGAATTATATGGACTAGATATTTCTAGTACTTTGAGTTCATTAGAAAAGAAATTTGGTGGTAAATGGGTGTTGTTAGTGAGAAGTCATTATTTTAATACTGACGATAGTGAAATAGATGGTTCTATTATTGATGCCTCTTCATACTCTGATATGCAAGACTTATTATTAGCTTCGGATGTACTCATAACTGATTATTCTTCATCTTCTTGGGACTTCTCATTACAATATAAACCATGTTTCTTATATATGCCTGACTTAGATACATATAAAAAGGATTTTAGTTTTTATAACCCTATCGAAGGTTTGCCTTACCCTAAAGCGAGTACGAATGAAGAATTAATAAATAATATTACAGAATTTAATTATGAAGAGTTTAAAATTAAATTGATTGATTTTTATACTGAGTTTGGTAATTTTGATAATGGGAAGGCTTCAGGAAAACTATACAATGTTATATTAGATGGTACATATGATGAATATTAAAAATAGAGTTTTAACATTTATATTTTTATTATTCTATACAGCTAATGTATTTTTTTCTAATATATCTAATTCACAATACTTTATTAGTCTAGATAATCACGAAATGATTTTGAGTAAAATCAAGATTATTTTATATGGCATAGGTTTTTTATTAATATTTTTTTACAAATTTAATAAGTACTCATTGTTAGATTATCTACTTATTCCAATTTTTATTTTATCATATTATTATTCTGGAATAGGCTTGACATTATTTTTCCTTTTTATTTTTTCTAAGTATATTAAATTTGACTTAATTCTAAAATGTTTTCTTATATCTATTTTTTGTGGTGCCGTATTTGTATATATTACATATTTATTTGATATGTATGAATACTCAGATGTTAATTTTTATAGAGAAAATAGTAATGGAGAGACTGTTTTCAGACATCCATTAGGATACGTTTTTTCTACATATTTACCTAATGTGTTTTTATATGTTTCTCTATCTTGGATTGTTCTTAGAAATCATAAGTTTTCTGTTTTTGAATCTATATTTTTATTATTTTTAAATTATGTATTATATGATTTTACAGATACGAGAACTGTGTTTTATCTGGTTAACTTATTAATATTTGCTCTGATTTTTATAAGAATATTTAATATAGATTATAAAACAAAAGTTTTAGGTAGGATTTTGAAATTTTTAACAGTATATTCATTTTTATTATTTTCTTTTCTATCAATATTAATACAAGTTTTTTATGATCCAAGCAGTAGTTGGATGTTTGCATTAAATAAAGCGTTAAGTGGTAGATTAGCATATGGATACTACGCTTATGATACGTATGGTCTTTCTATTCTAGGTCAACATATAGAGTATGTAGATTTACTGGATGTAAATCAATATAATAAGTTATTTGTAGTTGATTCTGGTTATTTAAAAGTTTTATTGGATCAGGGGGTTGTTTTATTTATTTTTATCTTGTTTGGTTTTTTTAGATTGGGAAAGAGAATTGTGCTCAAGAATAATATTTATCTTGGGCTGGCTATTATATTTTCATTAGTTAACATAATGATAAATCCTCATTTATTACTTATAACATTTAATCCATTTATATTCTTATTAGCGTATGATAATAAGAATGAGAACTCAGTATATATATAACTAAGTATGAAAATAAGAACACTTAAATTTAATTTTTTAATGAATATGTTATTAACGGTATCTAATTTCTTATTCCCGTTATTAACTTTTCCTTATGTGTCTAGAGTTCTAACTCCTATCGGGACAGGGAAAGTAGCCTTTGCTTCTTCATTAGTATCTTATTTTTCAATTGTAGCCGCTTTTGGTATTGCTGATTATGGTGTGAGAGCGGTAGCGCAAGTTAGAGATAATAAAGAAAAATTGTCAAAGGTTATTCATGAATTATTTTTGATTAATCTATTTCTAATGTTGTTTGTATTATTTTTATATTTTTTATGTATTTATTTTGTGCCTTCTCTTAGGGGGGAGAAAACACTTTTTTTTATCACTGGTTTAAATATTGTCTTCACAATATTGGGTGTTGAGTGGGTATATAAGGGAACTGAGCAATATTTTTATATAGCAATAAGATCATTGTTTTTCAAGTTTATTTCGTTCTTTCTTATATTTTATTATGTAAGAGACTACAGTGATTATACTATATATGCATTTATTATTATATTTGCTACTGTTGGTTCTGGGTTGGTTAATTTATATAATTTAAAAAATGTAATAATTGTTAAAGTATTTAAAAACTATGATTTTTATAAACATGTTAAGTCTATGGCAATATTTTTTATTATTTCTATTGCTGTTGCTATTTATGTTAACTTTAGCTCAGTTCTATTAGGTTTTTTTTATGGGGCAGAGGATGTTGGATATTATAATGCAGCATATAGAATTAAAGATGTTATGCAAAGTATAATTACATCACTGGGGGCTGTTCTTTTACCTAGGTTAAGTTATTTTATAAAAAATAATATGCATGATGAATTTAATTCTGTATTAATAAAATCTATGAACTTTATTTTCATTATATCTCTTCCAATGGTAATCTTTTGTATCCTATATGCAGAGCCTTCCGTTTTGCTTTTTGCAGGAAATGGTTATTATGAAGCAATTTTACCACTAAAAATATTATCAATAATAATTCTTATCGCTAGTATTTCTAATTTAACAGGAATTCAAATGTTGATTCCTCTAAATAAGGATAAGGAGCTCTGTTATTCTGTGATTTATGGAGCTATTTCTAGTTTTATTTTTAGCCCTATTTTAGTTTATTATTATGGTGTTCTAGGTGCTGTTGTTTCTGTTTTAATATCACAAGTTATAGTGATGGCATCTCAAATAATTACTTTACGGAATTACTTTTATATGCTTTTTTCTAATATAGAATATATTAAATTGTCTTGTGGTATTATTATTTCTATTTTGATTTCATTTGGTCTGACTTGGTTTTCTGAGGAGGGACAAGTATTAATTTTCCTTATGAAAACAATACTTTTCTTTAGTTGCTATTTTTTAACTCTCTTGTTATTGAGAGAGAAGTTCATATTGTTAATGTTTAATCAAATTAAAAATAAATTTTATTAGGAGAGATAAGGTAGATATGAATTATGCACTTGTTTTTGCAGGCGGAACAGGTTCTCGAATGAACTCAAAGTCATTGCCAAAGCAATTTTTAAAAGTATATGGTAAACCTGTCATTATTCATACGCTTGAAAAGTTTGAACAATGTGAGGCAATCGATGCGATTGTTGTAGTGATTTTAAAAGGATGGGAATCTCATTTAGAAGATTTAGTCAAACAGTATCACCTTAAAAAAGTGGTGCGTATTGTGCCAGGTGGTAATTCTGGGCAGGAATCTATTTACAATGGTTTAAAAGAAATGGATAGTGGTGTTGTGGTTATTCATGATGGGGTAAGACCATTTATTAATGATGAGATCATTATTCAAAATATTGAGCTTGCAAAAGAAAAACAAGTTGCTATTACTTGTGCTACAGCAAAAGAGACTTTTGCTTATGTGGAAAATAATTGTATTAAACACGTGATTAAGCGTGAAAATTCATTTATTGCTAAAGCGCCGCAAACATTTAATTTAGATTTAATTAAATCTGCACATCATAAAGCTATTGCAGAAAATGATTTTTCATTTATTGATTCTTGTATGATTGTTAAACATTATTATCCAGAATTAGATTTCCCAATTGTTCTTTGTGGACCTGAGAATATCAAAATTACCACGCAAGAAGATTTTTATCTTGCAAAAGCAATGTTTTCTATTGAAGAAGATGAGCAGCTATATCGAGGTAGTGAATGAGCATATTAGAAGAGGATTTTAGAGAGTTATCTCTACGATTGAGTCCAGAGTTATCTCAATTAAACGGGAAAAGCATTTTATTGGTTGGTGCAACCGGAGCAATCTCTAGCTATTTGGGGAGATTTTTAATTAATGTTTTACAAACAAAAGTTGCAAGTTTTCAGCTTGCTTTAACGGCTAGAAGTGAAGAGAGTTTAAAAAAATATTATTCAGAAGTTGATAAATCCTTCTTTAAATGTATTTTTTTAGATGTTAAAGAACCATTCCAGCTTACAGGGCAGTATGATTACATCATTTTTGCAGCCGGTAATGCTGATCCGAAAAATATTGTAAATAATCCATTGGATATTATTCATACTAATTATTTAGGATTGCATAATACAATCGAATTTGCAAAGAAACAGACAAAAACAAAAATTGTATTTTTTTCAACTCGTGAAATCTATGGAATGGTTTCAAATAAGTCTGTGATTGAAGAAGATGATATTGGTGTACTGGATCCTTTAAACTTTAGAAGTTGCTATCCTGAAGTTAAAAAATTATGCGAGAATATGTTGGAGTGTGCCGTCGAAAATTATGCTAATTTATCCTATAGTATTCTTCGCTTAGCGCATATATACGGACCAGGAATGAATATTCAAAATGATGGACGTATTATGAATGACTTAGTGGAAATGACCGTAAATAGTAAAGGAATTAAGTTATTAAGTGATGGTAGTGCGGTTCGTGCATTCTGTTATATCAGTGATGCTGTGACGGGTATAATTAAAGCAATGTTAGTTAATGAAAATAAAGCCGTATTTAACATTGCTAATGAAACAGAAGCTAAATCTATTCGAGAGGTTGTAACTCTTATTCAAGAGATATTTCCAGCGCTAGTTCCTTCTGTAGAATATGCTCAAAATAGTAATGCTAACTCTAAAGGGTATTTCTTTACTTCTCGAACAGAATTATCAACAAAACGTTTAGAATCTTTAGGCTGGAAGCCTGAGACCTCATTAGCAGAAGGTCTGAAAAAGACGATTCAAAGTTATTTATAAAATCAAAGGATAACAAAATGAAAAAATATGACTATCTTATAGTTGGTGCAGGTCTTTTCGGCTCAATTTTTGCTTATGAGGCGACTAAGCGTGGTAAAAAATGCTTAGTAATTGAAAAACGTGATCACATTGGGGGAAACTGCTATACCCAAAAGATTGAAGGTATCAATGTGCATAAATATGGTGCTCATATATTTCATACAAGCAATAAAGTTGTTTGGGACTATATTCAGCAATTTGCTGAATTTAACCGTTTTACTAACTCTCCTGTAGCTCGCTACAAAGATGAATTGTATAGTTTACCTTTCAATATGCTTACATTTAATAAAATGTGGGGCGTTATCACACCAGAAGAAGCTGAAGCTAAAATTAAAGAGCAGATATCAAAAGAGAATATTACAGAACCTAAAAATCTAGAAGAGCAAGCTATCTCATTAGTTGGCCGCGATATCTATGAAAAATTAATTAAAGGTTATACTGAAAAGCAATGGGGGCGGAAATGCACAGAACTTCCAGCATTTATCATTAAACGTTTACCGGTGCGTTATACTTATGATAACAACTATTTCTATGATACTTATCAAGGTATTCCTATTGGTGGATACACAAGAATTTTTGAAAAAATGTTAGATGGTATTGAGGTTAAGCTGGATGTAGATTTTTTTGCAGAGCGTGAATATTACGAAAGTATAGCGGATAAAACAGTGTTTACAGGAATGATTGATGAGTATTTTGAGTATCAATTTGGCAAATTAGAATACCGTAGCTTGAGTTTTGGTAATGAAGTATTAGATATGCCAAATTATCAAGGTAATGCAGTTGTGAACTATACTGAAAGTGAAGTTCCTTATACACGTATAATTGAACATAAACACTTTGAATATGGCTCGCAAGATAAGACGGTGATTACTCGTGAATATTCAAAAGAATATCAAGAGGGGGATGAACCTTATTATCCAATTAACGATCAGCGTAATAATGAATTATATTCAAAATATAAAGCGTTAGCAGATAATGTACCAAATGTTATTTTTGGCGGTCGTTTAGCTCAATATAAATATTTTGATATGCATAATATTATTGCTGAAGCTTTGGCATGTTCAGCTAAAGAGTTAAATTAGATAAGGACTGATATGCATAGAATAACATTATCAAAAATATTGCTTTGGTTTGGTGATTTTTTTGCTTTTTTTTCCTCTTTTTTTATTTCATTGATGCTATTGCCTTTAATCAATGATAGTCAAGTCGTTTTTCCAAAAGAGGAGCTAGATGAATATATTCTTATTCACCTCGTGATTTCTCTCGGTTGTGTATGCTGGTTTTGGATTCGTTTACGCCACTACACATATAGAAAACCTTTTTGGTTTGAGCTTAAAGAAATACTTCGAACCTTAGTTATATTTTTTATTATAGAACTAGCAATTATAGCTTTCTCCAAACTTTATGTATCTAGAACATTATGGGGTTTGACTTGGTTTTGGATTGTAGTTTTAGTGCCTGTAGCTAGAATTGGTTTAAAAAAATTACTTTTAAAACTAAATTTATACCAAAAAGATACCGTTATTATTGGTAGTGGTCGAAATGCTAAAGATGCATATAAAGCACTATCTGATGAGTCTTATTTAGGTTTTAGTTTTTGCTATTTTGTTGTATCTGATGCTATTCCCGAAGTCGGTATAGATGAAATTAAAGTAATAGATGCAAAGAATAAGGATATCATTTCACTTTTGCAACTAGATACTAAGACGGTTCAGTTCATATTAGCTTTAGATGACGAAATATTGTTAGATTCTTGGTTGAGATATTTAGCTTTGAACAAATGCCGTTCAGTTTCTGTTATTCCTAATATTAGAGGAATACCATTGTATGGTACGGATATGTCTTTCTTATTTAGTCATGAAATGTTGCTATTGAGAGTAAATAATAATCTTGCAAAGCGCTCCTCTCGTATTTTAAAAAGAATAATGGATATTGTGGGTTCTTTAGTTATTATTATTCTACTTTCTCCAGTGTTGCTTTATCTTTATTTTTCAGTAAAAAAAGATGGTGGTAATGCGATTTATGGACATCCTAGAATTGGCCGTAATGGAAAAACATTTAACTGTTTGAAATTTAGATCAATGGTAGTGAACTCTAAAGAAGTGCTAGAAGAATTGCTAAGAACAGATCCTGAAGCAAGAGCCGAATGGGAAAAAGATTTTAAATTAAAAAATGATCCTCGCATTACTAAAATAGGTGCCTTTATTCGCAAAACAAGTTTAGACGAATTACCTCAACTCTTTAATGTTTTAAAAGGTGAAATGAGCTTAGTTGGGCCTCGCCCGATTGTCGCTGATGAGCTAGAACGTTATCAGGATGATGTTGAGTATTACCTTATGGCTAAACCAGGAATGACAGGGTTATGGCAAGTAAGTGGGCGTAACGATGTGGATTATAATACTCGTGTCTATTTCGATTCTTGGTATGTAAAAAATTGGTCACTTTGGAATGATATTGCTATTTTGTTTAAAACAGTTAATGTAGTTTTGAAACGAGATGGCGCCTATTAATAACAATAGCTTGCTAAACAACAAAATGAAATCATTAAATCTTAATTATATGACGCGGCTAGATCATTTACGATTTTTTGCTGCCTTGTTAGTAATTTTTTTTCATTTCAAAGGGAAGATAACTTTGTCTGTAGATGATGTTGGCATACACGGTGCTTTTTCATCATTGAGTAATTTTATTAAAAACTGGATTTTTGCAGGCTCTACTGGAGTAAGTTTATTCCTTGTTTTAACTGGATTTCTTTTTTGTTTAATTAGTGATCTGGGACATAAAAAAATTAAATATTCTGGATTTATCTATAATAGAGTTTTAAGAATATTCCCAATGATGGTTTTGTTAGCTTTTATAGTCATTACAGCAAGCAGACAAACATCAACTCCAATGGATATTTTTAGAATATTAACTTTACAGCTGAATACTGGTCATTCATATACTGGTTGGGGACATCAATTTTACCCTAGTGGACCAATTTGGACGATCGGTGTTGAATTTCAGTTTTATCTATTATTTCCTTTTCTCGCACTGTTTTTAGCAAGATTTGGGATTAAGTATTTGTTAGGTTTAATTTTCCTACTTGTATTGATCAAATTTAATCTATTTGTTCTAAAAGGAAATAGTATTTATTATAATCTATATCATTCAATTATTGGCAGATTAGACCAGTTTCTGATTGGTATGTTATTTGCAATATTATATAAAACTAAATTCTTCGAAAATATAAATGGTAATAATATAGTAGCGTTAATTATCCTAGTATTTTCATTATTAGTGTTAATGTATTACTTTGGTACTAAAAACTTTCTATCTTTCACAATTGAAGCTATATGCTGTGGTGGGGTGATTATTTCTTATTTATCTATGAATTTGTTTAACTCATCTATTCTAGATAAAATTCTAGCAAGACTAGGAGAGTTAAGCTTTTCTATATATTTATTACATTTACCTATCATTGATATGTTAAATAAATTTTTCTCATGCTCACCACCAACAACATTAACAGAATTATTTATAGCATTAGTCTGGAAGGTGCCTCTTGTTATTGCTGTAGCATTATTAACTTTTAATATTGTAGAACGACCATTTATGTTATTACGTGTCAAATATACTTCATAATTTGATAGATTTTATTATAAAAGAGGTTCATATTCTTCACTTTTACTATTCTTACGGTTTCCGAATTTAGTTATAAGTACATAGAGTACTTTAACTTATTAAAAAATGATGAGAAAACTCTTAATCACCGGCGGTTCTGGCTTCATCGGTTCCGCCCTTATTCGATATATCATTAATCAGACTCAAGATTCTGTTATCAATGTTGATAAGCTGACTTATGCAGCAAATCAATCAGCTTTGAAAGAGGTAGAAAATAATCCTCGTTATGCTTTTGAGCAAATTGATATTTGTGATCTTAAGGCGATAGAAAGCGTTTTCGAGAAATATCAGCCTGATGCGGTGATGCATTTAGCTGCAGAAAGTCATGTTGATCGTTCTATTACGGGAGCGGCTGATTTTATTCAAACCAATATTGTTGGCACTTATACGTTGTTAGAAGTTGCTAAGAATTATTGGCATGCCTTAGACGAAGCTAAAAAAACGAGCTTCCGATTCCACCATATTTCTACTGATGAAGTGTATGGGGATTTATCCCTTTCTGATCCCGCCTTTTCCGAACAGTCCCCTTATCATCCTAGTAGTCCTTATTCAGCCTCAAAAGCTGCGAGTGATCATTTGGTGCATGCTTGGCATCGCACGTATGGTTTGCCGGTGATTATCACAAACAGTTCCAATAACTATGGGGCTTATCAACACGCTGAAAAGCTTATCCCTTTAATGATTTCAAATGCTGTGATGGGAAAGCCTTTGCCAATTTATGGTGATGGGCAGCAGATTCGTGATTGGTTATTTGTGGAAGATCATGTTCAAGCTTTATATTTAGTTTTAACAAAAGGTCGAGTCGGGGAAAACTATAATATCGGTGGAAATTGTGAAAAAACAAACCTTGAAGTGGTTAAAACAATTTGCCAATTACTCGAAGAACTTGCACCAAATAAGCCTATTCACATTAAGCATTACGAAGATTTAATTACTTTTGTAAAAGACCGACCTGGTCACGATGTACGATATTCATTGGATTGTTCTAAAATTCATGCAGAATTAGGTTGGCAACCGCAAATAACCTTTGAACAAGGACTTCGTCAGACGGTAAAATGGTACCTAGAGAATAATAGATAAATAAAGGAGAAGAACTACATGCAAATTACATTATCAACGGCCCTAGCTTCGGAGAGTTGGGGCAAAAATGCCATTTTAAGTTTTAATCAAGAGCAAGCCGTTATTCACCTTAAAGATGATGAAAAATCGAATCTTGTTTTAGTTCAAAAAGCCGCACGTAAGTTACGTGGACAAGGCATTAAAGACGTGGAGCTTGTGGGGGATGCATGGGAATTAGAAAATTGTTGGGCATTTTATCAAGGTTTTTACTCAGCGAAGCAAGACTATTCGATCGAATTTCCTCATTTAGATGATGAGCCACAAGATGAATTATTAGCTCGTATTGAATGTGGTGATTTTGTGCGTGAAATTATTAATGAACCGGCACAAACCCTTACGCCGGTTAAATTAGCAGAACGTGCGGCAGAATTTATTTCTAAACAAGCCGAAAATTATGCCGATAAAAGTGCGGTCAGTTTTCAAATCATTTCTGGTGAAGCATTAAAAGATCAAGGCTATCACGGGATCTTTACGGTGGGGCGTGGTTCTATTAATCCACCCGCTATGTTGCAATTAGATTTTAACCCGACTAATAATCCAAATGCGCCAGTATTAGCGTGTTTAGTCGGTAAAGGTATTACTTTTGATAGTGGTGGTTATAGCATCAAACCAAGTGATGGTATGAGTACTATGCGTACCGATATGGGGGGCGCTGCGTTATTAACGGGAGCATTGGGATTTGCGATTGCGCACAGTTTAAATCAACGTGTAAAACTCTATCTATGCTGTGCGGAAAACTTGGTGAGTGATAATGCATTTAAATTGGGTGATATCATCACATATAAAAATGGTGTAACCGCTGAAATTTTAAATACTGATGCGGAAGGGCGTTTAGTATTAGCAGACGGTTTAATTGAAGCTGATAGCCAAAATCCACAATTTATTGTCGATTGTGCAACCTTAACCGGTGCGGCGAAAGTGGCAGTGGGTAATGATTACCACAGCGTACTTTCTATGGATGATGCGTTAGTAAATAGCCTATTCCAAGCTGCGAAAGAAGAAAATGAACCATTCTGGCGGTTGCCTTTTGAAGCGTTCCATCGTAGCCAAATCACTTCTTCTTTTGCTGATATTGCAAATACAGGTACAGCGCCGGTTGTGGCGGGCGCAAGTACTGCAACGGCATTTTTATCGTATTTTGTGAAAAACTATCAACAACGTTGGTTGCATATTGATTGTTCGGCCACTTATCGTAAATTTGGCAGTGATTTATGGGCGGTTGGCGCAACCGGAATTGGTGTGAAAACTTTAGCAAATTTATTAGTAACGAAAGCAAGTTAAGTAGGATTTTATGGTAGAACGTACTTTTTCGATTATCAAACCCGATGCAGTAAAGCGCAATTTAATTGGTGCTATTTTAGGACGTTTTGAATCACAGGGATTCCGTGTCGTAGCCCTTAAAATGGTACAATTAACCAAAGAACAAGCGGAAGGTTTCTATGCAGAACATCAAGGTAAACCATTTTTTGACCCGTTGGTGGAGTATATGCTCTCTGGCCCGATAGTGGTTTCTGTATTGGAAAAAGAAAATGCCGTAAAAGATTACCGCACTTTGATTGGTTCAACGAATCCAGCTGAGGCGGCAGAAGGTACTATCCGTAAAGACTTCGCGTTAAGCCAGCGTGAAAATTCTGTTCATGGTTCTGACAGTGTTGAAAGCGCCAAACGAGAAATCGCTTATTTCTTTGTTGATTCAGAAATTCAACCGTAATTCATTTCTATAAAAAAAGCACTTAGTGAATCGCTAAGTGCTTTTATTTTATTGCTTTTCAATTTTTGAGATAGTCTTTTTCAGAGGATCAATTTCAGCCCGAATATGAAAGGCTTTCGCCAAATTTTCCGCATTTAATACGGCTTGCGTTTCACCAACTGCTAACAATTTGCCTTGTTCTAATAGAATAATTTCATCACAAAATTGATAAGCCAATGAAAGGTGATGAATTGCGACGATGCATGTGTGTTGTGGTGTGAGTGATTTAAGCTGTTCCATCATATCAATTTGATAATAAGGGTCGAGTGGCGCAATCGGCTCGTCCACCAATAAAACAGGGGATTCTTTAATGCAGCAGCGGGTGAGTTGTGCGCGTGCTTTCTCACCGCCTGAAAGTTGTTGAAATGGCTTGTCGAGCAGATGAGTTACCGCAAATTTTTCTGAAAACACTTGAGTTTTTGAGCGCTCTTTTTCTTTTGGTAACGGAGCTGCCAAGCCTAATGCAATCACATCATAAACAGATAAATCCCAATGAATTTGCGTATTTTGTGCGAGGTAAGCAATGTGTTGGCTTTTTTCGGTTGCGTTCATCTTACTTAATGGCTGATTATCGAACCAAACCTCCCCTTGTTTGAGGGGCAAGATACCCGCAATGGTTTTTAATAAGGTAGATTTCCCCGCACCATTAGCCCCCATAATGCCGATTAATTTACCTGATGGAAGCACACAGTTGATGTCACTTAAGCAATAGGATTGGGTGAGTTTTTCAATTCTAATCATAGATTTTTCTCTGTTGCGTTAATAACATCCAAATCAAGCAAGGGGCACCGATAAGTGCAGTCAATGTGCCGATGTAAATATGTGAGAACAGCGGGATATATAAAATGGCTAAATCGGCTAGTAACAGTAATAACGCCCCGATTAACGCGCTAGTAAGGTAAAGCTGTGATGGGTGAGCTTTCAATAAAATACGGGCAAAGTGTGGCGCGATTAAGCCTATAAAGCCAATGGTGCCAGTTTGCGGAATAGTCGCTCCGACTAATAAAGCCACACCAAAGGTGCTGATGAAAAAGCTACGTTTTGGATCCACGCCCATGGTGCTGGCTGTTTCTTCACCAAAGGTGAGTAAATCTAAGTATCGGCGAGTGTGGTATAAGCAGAAAACCCCTGCCAGAACAATCGGGAGTGAAATAAGCAAAGTATCTAATTTTGCCCACATCAATGAGCCTTGTAGCCAACGGTAAAGTTCGGCTAATGCCCATGGACTTTCCGCGTTGGAGAGTAATAATGCGATTGCTGATCCAAGCAACATATTGACCGCTAAGCCACTTAGAATCATCATTGTAGTGCCGTAGTTTTTGGCGATCAAATACACGATGAAAAAACTTAAAAGCGCACCAATCACACCACCGGCTAAGAGCACTGAAAATGGCACGGCAAAATAATAGAGGATAAATACACTAGCAGCTGTTGCTCCAGAGCTACTGCCGAGTAAGCCCGGACTTGCTAATGGATTTTGGAAAATACCTTGCATCGCATTGCCCGCTATCGCTAGGCTAGCGCCCGTCAATAAAGCTAAACCAATGCGTGGAAAACGAATATCCCACAGCACCATCGAACGCATATCGGTGAGCACACCATCCGCATTTTTAAGATGCGCGAAATCACCGAGCTGATGATAAACTGCAAATCCGCTAATCAACAGCAACGCGAAGAAAAGTGCGGTATTTAATTTTAGTGTTTTGGTCAATGATCAATTTCCTATGTAATCCAAATATCATTTGTTAATTTGAGTTTGTCAAATCTCCTCTAACCCCTCTTTGCTAAAGAGGGGGATTATAGTGTAGGGATTTATAATTCTGATGTTTTATTCTAATCATTTATACATAAAGACATATAAATATGTCATCTAGGGTTAATTTAATAATGAAATTCCCCTCTTTAGCAAAGAGGGGTTAGGGGAGATTTGTCAGCTATATTATTTTAACTGTTGATAAATCTTCTCCGCCCCTTGCCACACGCCGTGATCGAAACAATAGGTATATTTCATCGGGATGCTGACAAGCGGTTGGTTTTTGAAAAAATCTTGCAACATAGGGTGTTGCAGCAATTCGGCTTGTGCATTGTAACCTTGTTTGTCGGTCAGAGAAATCAGTACATTCGGTTGACTTAAAATCACTTTTTCTAATGAGAAATTTTGTGCGGTAAGTGGCGTTTTTAACGGTGTTAATCCGAGTAAATTTAACAGCACAGGATATTGCGGATAATAACTCTCTACCACACCGGTTTCCGACAAAATCAGCGTGTCGGTAAGCGGTCGATTTAAGTGAAAGTTTTGCGATTTGAGTTTTGTTACTAAATCACCCGCCTTTTGCTCATTACCCAGTTGTTTGCCTAAGTCTAGAATCAGCGCAAATAATTCATCTGGCGTTTGTGGGCTGTCGTTTATCGGGATAATCTTCACACCGAGTTTTTTCAGTTCAGCTACTAATTGCGGATAAAAGGTTTCGTTAATCAGAATCGTTTTATCCAAATAGGGCAATAATTCCGTTAATTGCGGTTCTAGTACAGGTTTGTCGGTATTAATTTTGTCTAACATCATCAACGGGTTTTTCGAATAAGGCGACTGTGCAGCAATTTGTGAAGGCTTAGCCAGTTCAATAAGTAATCTGTCGCTGCAAAGCGTGAGCGAGACAAATTGTTCCGAAGCCTGAGAGGTAAACGGAAGGAAAAGTGCGGTTAAAATTAAGCGAGTTTTTTGCATATAGATAATGATACGCTACGCCATCAATAATGTAAAAAGGCGTGCTAAACACGCCCTTGTTAGTGAGTAATAATTAGAACGAGCCTTTCAACCCAACGTAAACATTACGACCTTCTTGGCCATAGCCCAGTACGTTTTCATATTTTTTATTGAATACGTTGTTAAGGTTCGCATAAATCGTCAAGCTATCCGCTACTTTATAGTTCACGCCTAAGTTTGCCAAGGTGTAAGATGGCAATTTCACTTTATGTGTGCTGTAAGTTGGTGAGTAGTAGGTATCCATGCGTTTGCCTGTGTAAGATACATTTATATCCGCACCCAATTTTTCAGTGATTTGGTATGCTAAGCCCGCATTTGCTAAATGTTTTGGACGACGTGCTAATTCAGCCCCTTTGCTATCTCGGGTTTGCGTGTAGGTGTAGTTCGCATAAGCAGTTAATACATCGGTGATTTTACCGTTGTAAGCCACTTCAACACCTTTCACTTTGCTCTTACCTTCAAGGTTTACGGCACGGCTTGCATAAGTGGTAAAGTTGATTACTTCGCTGCTAATCGCATTTTTCACGTTGCGAGCGAAATAAGTCACATCAAAGCTATGACGACCATCATTGGTTTCAAATAATAAACCAACATCGCCACCTAAACTTTTCTCAGGTTGTAAATTCGGGTTGCCGATATAGCGCGCGTTGTAGCCGTAATATTCAGTGATCGTTGGGTTTTGAATCGCTGAACCAAAACTTGCGTGTGCTTTCACGTTATTATGTAAACGATAAGCGCCCGCGATGCGGCCAGTCCATGAGTTTTCATATTCAGAGCTGTCAGTGTAACGGCCACTGATATTTAAGCTATGATCTGCATCGTGTAATAAGCGATATTCTGCCGCTAAGCTTTTCTCAATAAGCTTTTTATTGCCAGCATTGTTGAAATAAGACGAGTTGAAATCTGTTTTTTGATAGTCAGTTAAGAAGCTTAAACCTTGTGTGAGAGTGCCTTCACGATCGAAATTGACGTCTAATTGATAGTTTGCGTTGAGTTTTTTCGCATCGTAAGCCGATGTATAGCCAACGGTATCGCTGTCAGTTTTGAGATGGCTTATCCCAACTTTGTGTTTAAGCAATTCATCATCGTTACCTAAGAAACCACTTAATTTGAATAAGGTGTCACGTGTGCGAGTGTAGTGGCCTTTTTCATCCGTTGCGCTGTTATCAAAGTTAGCAGTTTGGCTGCTGTGAGAGGTTAAGAAGTCGAAACCTTTTTGGTTATCGTCATAGCCGAAACGAAGAGAGGCGTTATCACGGTGGAATTTATCGCGTTCGCTTGAACCACCTGTGCTGACCGCTGTGCCATCTTGCGCGGTGTAGTTAAAATGGTTTTTGCTGAGTGCGGAAATGCCCTTGGTGTGGTGACTGTCACCATGTAAAGCATAATAGAAATTGTTGTTTGAGCCTGAAAGGGTCAATGAACCATCTACCGTACGATTCGAGCCAGTGCCAAAATCGTAATCAACGTTGAAGGTTTTGCCTTTTTCTAAGCCTTTCTTCGTGGTGATATAAATCACACCACCCATCGCATCACTTCCCCAAAGAGCTGATTGCTCGCCGCGCAATACTTCGATGCGGTCAATATTGCTTAATGCTAAGCCACCGAAATCAAAGCCATAACCAGAAACTGGGTTCACTTTCACGCCATCAATAATCACTGCAGTGTGGTTTGCATCCGCACCACGTAAGAATACATTAGTTAATGTGCCACGACCGCCTGAAGTACTCACGGCTAAACTCGGTACCGTTTTCAATACGTCACTGACATAAGTCGCACCACGTTGTGCAAAATCTTTTTCAGTTAAAACAGTAACAGATGAGGCGGTTTGATGAAGGCTAGTTGGCGTGGCTGATGCAGAATAGACGTTAATCACATCTAATTTTGCCACGTCTTCAGCCGCAGCTAATGCTGGAATCGCTAATAAAATCGCTGAAGTAATCACATTTTTTTTCATTTTAAAATCCCTAGGATAAAAGTCTGTATAAAAGCGCCAGCAGTTTACACATTTGAGGCCTGGCAAGCAAATCTCTCATGATGAAAATAACTCATCATCAAAATGAATGAAATTTAAGAGAAATAAAAAATTTAAGGATTTTTCTGACCGCACTTTTTCGCCTTTATCCGCCTTATAGTTTCAAGTATAATGCCTGTATTTTTCATCACATTGTTATTAAAAAAATTATGAGTACAAAATTCAACGTAAAAACATTCCAAGGCATGATTTTAGCCTTGCAAGAATATTGGGCAAATCAAGGTTGTACCGTTGTTCAACCTTTTGATATGGAAGTGGGCGCAGGGACTTCTCACCCGATGACTGCATTACGCGCGTTAGGCCCAGAGCCGATGGCATTTGCTTATGTGCAACCTTCACGTCGTCCAACCGATGGTCGCTATGGCGAAAACCCGAACCGTTTACAACATTACTATCAATTCCAAGTGGTGATTAAACCCTCTCCAGATAATATTCAAGAACTCTATTTAGGTTCCCTTGAAATGCTCGGTTTTGATCCAACACAAAACGACATCCGTTTCGTGGAAGATAACTGGGAAAACCCAACCTTAGGGGCTTGGGGTTTAGGCTGGGAAGTGTGGCTAAACGGTATGGAAGTGACCCAATTTACCTATTTCCAACAAGTGGGTGGCTTAGAATGTAAACCGGTAACAGGTGAAGTAACTTACGGTTTAGAGCGTTTAGCCATGTACATTCAAGGCGTGGATTCTGTGTATGACTTAGTTTGGTCTGACGGCCCGCTTGGCAAAACCACTTACGGTGATGTATTCCACCAAAATGAAGTAGAGCAATCAACTTATAACTTTGAATACGCAGATACCGATTTCTTATTCTACTGCTTCGATCAATACGAAAAAGAAGCGAAAAGTTTATTAGAATTAGAACGTCCGTTACCATTACCGGCTTACGAGCGCATTTTAAAAGCTGCACACAGCTTCAACTTGTTAGATGCACGTAAGGCGATTTCGGTCACAGAGCGTCAACGCTACATTTTACGTATTCGCGCGCTCACTAAAGGCGTGGCGGAAGCTTATTATGCCAGCCGTGAAGCCTTAGGTTTCCCTGGTTGTAAAAAATAAAGCGAAAAACGACCGCACTTTAAGCATTAACCCAACGATATAAGGAGAAAATGATGAAAGATTTTCAATACCCAGACGATATCTACACGGAAGCAGAAACTGATCCTAACACACTCGCGAATTTAGGCCCATTGGCTAGATTAGCGGGTGTTTGGGAAGGTAAGCGTGGTGTGGATATCAACCCAAAAGCAGAAGGGCCAGAAAAAGATCCTTATATCGAGCGTTATGAAGCACACCCAACCGATGGTCAAACCAATGGCCCGCAACTCTATTATGGATTACGCTATCACACCCATATTGTACAACCAGGCGAAGTGGAGACATTCCACGATCAAGTGGGCTATTGGTTATGGGAGCCTGAAACAGGCAATATTTTATTAACAGGTAGCATTCCACGTGGCCAAACGTTTATTGCTGTCGGTAATGCACCGGCTGATGCGAAAGAGTTTACGGTAAAAGCAGTACGCGGTTCACTAACAAACGGCATCATTTCGAATCCGTTCTTAGAGCGTTCATTTACCACGGAAAGTTTTGAAATGACGGTGAAATTCCATGATGATGGCTCTTGGTCATATGATCAAACCACAACCATGATTATCCCGAATTATGATGCGCCATTTGAACATCGCGATCGTAACCGTTTAACGAAAATTGCTGACCCGAAGTTAAATCCAACTGCGGCAGCAGAACAAGGAGGTGAATAATGAAACCCATTCTTTATTATGCGGCAGATTGCCCAGATACAGCGCCATTTGTCGCAGAGTTAAAACGCTTAGGCGTGGATTATGAGGCTGTGGAAGTATTATCTTCCATTCCAAACTTGAAACAATGGTTGCGTTTGCGTGATCGTCATGCCGCATTTGATGATGCAAAAGCACAAGGCTATGCGGGCTTTCCGGCATTATTGTTAGATGATGACCGTGTTATTTTAGATGAATCCAAATTAAAAGAGATTTTTTAAAGTAATGAAGAAAGTCAGTTTTTTGCAATTTTTATTTAGCATTGGTGATGACTATTTAATGTTTTTGCGAAATTTAACACCCGCTGTGTTGTTTTTATCACTCGCGTTATTTATGTATTCTGAGCTGAATTGGACACATTGGGCGTGGAGTAATGTGCTAGTGCTGTTTTTAAGTTTGGCTTCAGGATTTATTGCACTCAGCGTCATGGCAATAAATACTGTCGCTTTTGTACGCAAGATGCTGAAAACCTTAAGAACACTAAGCGGAGAGAGCGAACTTGATGAAAATATTGGTACGCTCGCATTATTTAAAATGCTCTGGGTGGAGAGCAACAGTAAACAACTAATCTTTTTTGCGGTAGTCAATATTGTTGCAGTATTTATGGTGTTAGTTTACGGCACCAAATATGCCTTGAATTTTTATAGCTCAATTTCAACATTAAATGATTAGGTCTTAAAGGCATAATAGAAAGTTAGGTTAAGTCTCGAATATGAAAAAAACAGCCCTAAAATTCACCGCACTTTTACTTGGTTTGACGCTTGCAAGCGGTGTATTTGCAACAGAAAATCGCCAAAACAAACAGAATGAAGATTACGAGCTTGAGAAAGTCTTAATTTTCAGCCGCCATGGATTACGCTCGCCAGTGGAAAAAGATCCACAAGAGATGGCAAAATATTCCCCTTATGAATGGGCAAAATGGAATGTACCATCTGGCTATCTCACTGCAAAAGGGACGGTGCTAGAAACCTATTTCGGACAGTATTTAGGTCAATGGCTTGCAGATAAAGGGTTACTAACAACAGAACGTTGTGCATCGGGCGAAGGCATTTTTGCTTATGCAAATGGTGTGCAACGCACCATTGCAACAGGGCAAGCGATTGTTTCTGGTGCATTTGCGGGCTGTAATGTTCAACTGCAACATCACGGTAAAATTGGTTCAGAAAAAGATCCCATTTTTAACACGCAGGCGCATAATCCAAGTAAAGCCTTGATTGAATCTGCAAAAAATAACGTTGATTTAACCGCTTTACAGCAAAAATTAGCGCCAAATTATGCACTATTGAGTGAAATCATCGATTATAAAAATTCACCAAACTGTTTGCAAAAAGGCGAATGTGATTTAGGTGGAAAAGTTGGTGAATACAGTATTAAAGACGGTAAGTCGGTCAAAATTACGGGCTCTATCAGCACCGGAAAGAAAATTGTTAGTGCGTTATTGCTTGCGCATTATGTGGGTAAGCCTGATTCAGAAATCGCGAACGGCCGCGTGGATAGCCAAGAAAAATGGCGTGCAATTAATGAAATTAAAAACGAATATTACCGTACTTTATTTAAAAACAACGAAGCGCTGGCACAAAATGCATCATACCCGTTATTGGCATTTATTCAGCAACAGCTAAACAGCGAAAACAAAATTAACTTATTGGTTGGACACGATTCTAATATCGTCGCTCTGCTTGCAGCACTAGGTGTTGAGCCTTATGAATTGAATGATTCACTGGAAAATATCCCAATCGGTGGCAAGTTGCTATTTGAAGTGTGGAAGCACAAACCAAGTGGCAAACTCAAATTTAAGTTGGATTATGTTTATCAATCCACTGAACAGTTGATTAACATTACGCCATTAAGTTTAGCGACACCACCAAACCAAACGGCATTAACGCTCAAAGGCTGTGAAAAAGATGCAAATGGTTTTTGTGATTACGAACGTTTTCAACAGGTATTGAGTGGGAGTATTGAAAACGGTAAGAAGTAGCGTTCATGCAACCCTATGAAAAATACTTAAAAGAAAATTCGCAAAAACTTCGCAATAATCAAACCGATGCAGAAAATAAACTTTGGCAACGGATTAATCGGGATCAGTTATTAGGCTTTCGGTTTAATCGGCAAAAGCCACTTTTAAGCTATATCGTTGATTTTTATTGTGCGAAAGCAAAGCTGATTATCGAATTAGACGGTAGTCAGCACTATGAGCCCAATCATCAGGAAAAAGACGCATTGCGAGATGCAGAATTAAATTCACTTGGTTTTACGGTGATGAGATTTAACAATGATGAAGTCATGCGTGAAATTGAAGCGGTAGTAGAGCAGATTTATTTGTTTTTAGAGAATGTAAGGGCTGATTGAGTATGAGCGTTAAGTAGCTCTACCAAATCTCCCCTACCCCTCTTTGCTAAAGAGGGGGGCGTTCTTGAGTGAATTGACAGTAACGGGCTATTTATATTTTAGAATATGAGGGATTATTGAGTATGAGGTTGGATTAACCTCTGCCACAAACGTAAGCGTTTGAACGTTGCTTTAGCAATGGCACGAAGTGCGAGCGAAGCGAGTAAATCTCCCCTACCCCTCTTTGCTAAAGAGGGGGATTTCTTGAGTAAATTGATAGTAACTGACTCATTTACATTTTAATTTCAATAGAGATTAAATTATCTGCTTTCAAAAACATTAAAGTAGAACATAGATATTTAACTCTGCAAAGATCCAATCCCCTCTTTAGCAAAGAGGGGTAGGGGAGATTTGGCAGAAGTGAAAACAGAGAAATATAAAAGATGATTAAGAAACCATATTCAATAATTTTTATTTGCGTATTGTTAATAATAGGTTGTACGAATAGTAATTCCGTTGTTCAAAAACAAATAACACATATACGTTTTTTTGATAATTCTATTCATGTTCAGATAAATGAAAAACTGTATCATTTAAAGAGCAAAGATAAGAAAACAATACAACAATTTAAAGAATTTTATGATAGTTACCATTATAAAGTATCTAAACAAGCTTTAAACCTGCAAATACTAACGCAAAGTTCTAATGAGCTTATATACTCACTTTTTATTGATAAAAATCTATTAAGTGATGATGACTTAATCAAATTAAAAAAAGTATATCAAGCTGAAGCTTATGAAAAACAATATATAAAAGTAACATTCTTGGCTGATGCTGAGACTTTTTATGGTTTAAATAATTTAACTGATGAATATAAATTAGATACCCCACTACCAATAGTAGTAACTGACAAAAGACCTTTTTTTGAAACTGGTAACGGTCAATTGTTATTTATTTTAACAATGCCAGTTTGGGTACCATTTGCATTAGTATTTGGTTTAAAGCCTTAATATTTATAATGATATAAATTATGTTTACATAGAGACTCCAAAATGACAACCCAAAACTTCCTAGTAGAAATCGGCACGGAAGAGCTGCCACCAAAAGCTCTCAAAACATTAGCGACCTCTTTTGCGGATAACGTTGAAGCGGAATTAAACCAAGCGGGTTTAACTTTCGACAAAATCGAATGGTTTGCGGCGCCGCGTCGTTTGGCGGTGAAAGTGTTGAACTTAGCTACACAACAACCGAGCAAAGAAATTGAAAAGCGCGGACCTGCAGTGTCAGCCGCTTTTGATGCGGAAGGTAAACCAACTAAAGCGGCAGAAGGCTGGGCGCGTGGTTGTGGAATTACCGTTGATCAAGCAGAACGTATTGCGACCGATAAAGGTGAATGGCTTGTTCACCGTGCGAAAATTGAAGGTCAACCGACCAAAAACTTGCTTAATGACATTGTGGCAAATGCGTTGGCGAAATTGCCAATTCCAAAACCAATGCGTTGGGCAGACAAAACCGTGCAATTTATCCGTCCGGTTCACACCGTGACTATGTTGTTAGGTGATGAGTTAATCGAAGGCGAAATTTTAGGTGTGGCAAGTGCTCGCACCATTCGCGGTCACCGTTTCTTAGGCGAGAAAGAATTTGAAATTCAACATGCAGACCAATATCCACAATTATTACGTGAAAAAGGTTCTGTAGTAGCAGATTTCAACGAGCGTAAAGCAGAAATTCTTGCAAAATCTCAAGCAAAAGCAACCGCACTTGGTGGCGTGGCTGATATTGAAGAAAGCTTGCTTGAAGAAGTCACTTCCTTGGTGGAATATCCAAACGTATTAGCGGCAAAATTTGAAGAACGTTTCTTAGCAGTACCGGCAGAAGCTTTGGTTTACACCATGAAAGGCGACCAAAAATATTTCCCGATTTATGACAAAGACGGCAAATTATTACCGCACTTTATTTTCGTATCGAACATAAATCCTGAAGATCCAACAGCGATTATCGAAGGGAACGAAAAAGTGGTTCGTCCACGTTTAACCGATGCGGAATTCTTCTTCAAAACCGACTTAAAACAAAAGCTGGTTGATCGTTTACCACGCTTAGAAACTGTGTTGTTCCAACAACAACTCGGTACATTGAAAGACAAAACAGACCGCATTGAGCAACTTGCAGGCGAAATTGCAAAACAAATCGGTGCAGATGAAGCGAAAGCAAAACGTGCGGGTTTACTGTCAAAATGTGACTTGATGACCAACATGGTATTCGAATTCACCGATACGCAAGGTGTAATGGGCATGCACTATGCTCGTCATGATGGTGAAGATGAAGAAGTGGCAGTGGCGTTAAACGAACAATATATGCCACGCTTTGCGGGGGATGAATTACCTAAATCACTCGTGGCAAGTGCGGTCGCTTTAGCGGATAAATTTGATACCTTAACGGGTATCTTCGGCATCGGACAAGCGCCTAAAGGAAGTGCAGACCCATTTGCATTGCGTCGTGCGGCATTAGGTGCATTACGTATTATCGTAGAGAAAAACTTACCACTTGATTTAGAAGATTTAGTGAAAAAATCAGCCGCACTTTTTGGCGATAAACTTACGAATAAAAATGTGGTTGCTGATGTGGTGGACTTCATGCTCGGCCGTTTCCGTGCTTGGTATCAAGATGAAGGTATTGCGGTGGATGTGATTCAAGCGGTATTGGCGCGTCGTCCAACTCGTCCCGCTGATTTTGATGCGCGCGTGCGTGCGGTTTCACACTTCCGTACTTTAGATTCAGCGGAAGCGTTAGCGGCAGCAAATAAACGTGTAAGTAACATCTTAGCCAAAGCGGATGCTGCAATTGGCGAGATTAATTTGACCGCTTGTGTAGAGCCAGCAGAAAAAGCCCTTGCTGAAGCGGTACTTGCATTACGCACTGAAGTACAACCGCTTATTGCAAAAGGCGATTACACCGCAGTATTAGATAAATTAGCGAACTTACGCGTACCGGTAGACAGTTTCTTTGATAACGTGATGGTAAATGCTGAAGATCCAGCATTACGCCAAAACCGCTTAGCGATTTTAAACACGTTACAAGACTTGTTCTTACAAGTGGCGGATATTTCGGTATTGCAATAATTCATTTGAAAAAAGGATGGTCAATTTTCCAACGACCATCCTTTTGTATATAGACTTCAAATGATTATTTCTCTATAATCAACCGCACTTTCCCCCCTTAGCTCAGTCGGTTAGAGCAGGCGACTCATAATCGCTTGGTCACTGGTTCAAGTCCGGTAGGGGGGACCATTCTCAGAGATCGCATTAGACGGTCTTTTTTATTGCCTTTCTCTAATGCGTTTTAGGCGTTATATCCTTTCAACAATTCAGTCCAATTTTCTTCATTAAATTGAATATTCATTCTGCCGACTTCTTTGACAAAAGAGCGGTGTAATCTTTCTAAGTTGCCTTGTTTCCAAGAATCTCCTGATTTTTGACCGCACTTATCGAAATCAATGAGCCAACATTTTTGTTCATTTTCGAGTTGTTGAACGAGAATATTATGAGCATTGAGATCCGTATGGCAAATTTGCAAATCATGCAATTGACGAATTAATTTACCAATGGCTTGCCAGATATCATTCGATAGTTGTTGAATTTGTAAAAGTGTGGTCAGATCTTGGGCATTTTCGATCTTTTCAGTCAAGATATCCGCTTGGTAACAAATACCTAATTTGCCTTTTTTAACACGTGCAGCAATCGGTTTGGGTACGGCTACACCTGCTTGATGGAGTTGATTTAAAAGCTGAAATTCCGCCACGCTGCGAGTTTCAGTAAATGATTGAAAACGATAGCGATCTTTGTTGAATTTTCCCCATAAACCACCGCGATAATAATGACGAAGGGCAGTATTTACACCAAACAGATCTTTTGTATCCAGGAAGTAGGTTGTGCCACGTCCTTTGGCTGAACCGGTAATACGTTGTTGTTTTTCCCAAAAAGCCGATTCAAAAAATGAAGCTGGCTCTGTTGGTTTTTCCGTGAGATTAAAAAGAAAGAATTGATTATCTTGTTGGAATTCAAGCATTTTAGTTGAACCGAATAATAGAAAATGCCCTCATTCTACTTTAAAATAGACGGAAATTAAATGCGCGAGGAACTCAAATGTCCCATTCTCCACTTTTTACCTCTCCCCCTAAATCACTTTGTATTTTGCGTTTATCTGCTGTGGGTGATGTTTGTCATGCACTTGCTGTGGTGCAGCATATTCAACAGTATTGGCCGCAAACCAAATTAACGTGGATTGTGGGGAAAACAGAAATGGGCTTGCTTTCTGGCATTGAAGGCGTGGAACTTGTCCCTTATGATAAAAAGAGCGGTTGGAAAGGCGTGTGGAATTTATGGATGTTTTTGAAAAACAATCAATTTGATGCGCTTTTGAATATGCAGACGGCATTTCGTGCTTCGATTATCTCTCTTGGTATTCAAGCGAAATATAAAATTGGGTTTGGCAAAAAACGTTCTCGAGAAGGACAGTGGTTGTTTGTGAATCGTCGAGTTCAAGATCCTGAAACGCCTCATGTGCTAGATGGTTTCATGGCTTTTGCAGATTATCTAGGCGTGCCACCGGCGGAAATGCTTTCTTGGCAATTGGCGATCTCTGATGCAGATCGAGAATATGCCAAACAGTTTATTGATCCAATGCGCAAAAATCTGATTATTTCTCCTTGCTCCAGTAAAGCCGAGAAAGATTGGTTGGTGGAGCGTTATGCGGAAGTGGCAAATATTGCTCATCAACATAATGTGAATGTAATTTTTTGCAGCTCGCCGGCAAAACGCGAATTAGAAATGGTGAAAAAAATTACCGCACTTTGTAATTTTCAGCCGGTTGATGCTTCAGGAAAAACCAGTTTGAAACAACTTGCCGCATTAATTCATCAAGCAAATTTAGTCATCTCGCCTGATTCTGGGCCAGCTCATATCGCGACCACGCAAGGAACACCGGTTATTGGATTGTATGCTTATCACAATCCATTGCGCACTGCGCCTTATCATAATCTGGATAATGTGGTGTCAGTATATGAAGAAAATGTGCAAAAAGAGCAAGGAAAACCTTCAAGTGAATTGCCTTGGGCGACCAAATTAAAAGGTAAAAATTTAATGGCTGAAATTCAGGTAGAGCAAGTGGTAGCTCAGATGAGAGCTTTGAATTTATTTTAAAGTGCGGTCAATTTTAGAGATAAAAAAGCCCTCAAATGAGGGCTAAAAGAATCATAAAGTTCCTTGCGAATTATTCGCCTTTTTGTGCGTTGTAAGCTTCTAATGCACGAAGAGAATAGGTGTAAGCTGCACCTGCATTTAATGCGATAGACATCGCTAATGCTGCTGCCACTTCTTCTTCAGTTGCACCTGCTTTCACTGCTTCATCAGCGTGCACGCCAATGCAGCTTTCACAACGTGTTGTTACTGCAACTGCTAATGCAATTAATTCACGGGTTTTGGCATCTAATACGTTACCTTCTGCCGCCGCCGCACCTAATGCGCCATAAGCTTGTAACATTTTAGGGTATTTTTTACCTAATGCACCGAATGATTTTTTAACGTGTGCTACATCATTTTTCCAATCTGCAAACATTGTTTTTCTCCTTAAATTTAGTACAAATTTCGAGAGGAATTATAAGCAGATTAGCGTATGATACTTGTCAAATTGTCTTAACTTTTAGACGGAAAATCTCACAATGGATTATTTAGATAAATTAACTCAGCTGGCGCAAGTGCGAGGGGAAATTAATATTCGCTGCTTGTTTCAAGGGGATTGGCAAGTTGAACATCAGCCTGATGCGGCGGAATATCAAGGTTTATTTCATTTAATCGAGCAAGGTGAGTGTTGGGTAACCTTGGCGGGAAAACAATTTCATTTGAAAAAAGGCGATCTCTTTTTTCTCCCTCAAAATCGACCGCACTTTTTGGGCAGTTCTCAACAAAAAAGAGAGAATAGCCTACAGAGAGAGCAATCAAATGCACTTTTTCATGTTCATCAAATAGGGGCCGGTACGCCCGATCTGAAGATGTTTTGTGGGACGTTTTATTATCAAAAACCGTCATTATTAATTGAGTCGTTACCAGATTATTTGCATCTTTCGCTGCAAAATACACCTGTACAGCCCTTGGTTTCACTTTTTTTACAAGAAGCCGAGAAACCGGAGCAAGGCACAAAATCGGTGGTTGATGCGCTATCAAATGTGTTGTTTATTTATATTTTGCGTCATGCTCAGCAAATAGGTTTGCTCAATCAAGGCTTATTGGCCGCGTTGCAGGATAAAAGGCTGAATCAAGTCCTTGAAAAAATCCTGTTTTCACCTCAATTAGATTGGAATATTGAGCAATTAGCAGAGTTGGCTTCCATGTCTCGTGCGACCTTTATGCGGATCTTTCAACAGCAACTCGGGATGCCACCAGGAAAATTTCTCACACAAGTACGGTTAGAAATGGCGGCTGTTTTATTGAAAAATACGCAAAAGACCATTTTAGCGATCGCTCTTGAAGTGGGGTATCAATCAGAAGCACATTTTAGTAAGGCGTTTAAAGCAATTTATGGGCTTTCACCAAGCCAATTTCGCAAAACTTAGCCCATCGTTTAAAACTTGCGTTATAATGACCGCACTTTAGGCGGCTCTGTCGCCTTGTATTTTTAAGGTATTGTTATGTTTAATAAAATATTTTCATGGTTTGAAAACCGTTTAAATCCTTATCCGGAAAGCAATCCAACGACGCCTGAAAAAGGCTTGTTCCGTTTTATTTGGTCAAGCATTGATGGTATGAAAGGCTGGATCTTTTTACTCGCGGTATTGACGGTCGGTACTGGTGTGATGGAAGCCTTACTTTTCCAATTTATGGGATTATTGGTAGATTGGCTCGGCGCTTATTCACCAACCACACTTTGGCAAGAAAAAGGGCATTTACTCGCCGGTATGGCAGCCTTGCTTATTTTCAGTATTGTATGGTCATTTGTGGGCGTGAATGTGCGCTTACAAACGCTACAAGGGGTGTTCCCAATGCGTTTGCGTTGGAATTTCCACCGTTTGATGCTAGGACAAAGCTTAAGTTTCTACCAAGATGAATTTGCAGGCCGTGTATCGGCGAAAGTGATGCAAACCGCCCTTGCAGTGCGTGATACCGTCATGACCATTGCGGATATGTTGGTGTATGTTGCCGTATATTTTATTACTTCAGGTTTGGTGCTTGCAGCTTTAGATACTTGGTTTTTAGTGCCGTTTTTCTTATGGATTGTGGCATTTGTGACTATTTTACGTTTGCTTATTCCTCGTTTATCGAAAACAGCACAACGACAAGCCGATGCACGATCTTTAATGACAGGACGTATTACGGATGCTTACTCAAATATTGCAACGGTAAAACTATTTTCACATGATGCGAGAGAAGCGAATTATGCGAAACGTTCCATGGAAGAATTTATGGTCATCGTGCATGCACAAATGCGTTTGGCGAGTTCATTAGATACCTTAACTTATGCAACCAATATCTTCTTAACGTTAAGTACTGCGATTTTAGGTGTGGTGTTATGGCAAAACGGTCAAGTCGGTGTGGGGGCGGTGGCGACTGCAACTGCGATGGCGTTACGTGTAAATGCTCTTTCTCGTTGGATTATGTGGGAGTCTGCTCGCTTATTTGAAAATATCGGGACAGTGAATGATGGTATGGCAACGCTAACCAAACCGCATACCATTGTCGATAAGCCAAATTGTGTTGCATTAGAAGTGAAACAAGGTGAAATCAAATTTAACGATATTTCGTTTGCCTATTATCCGAATAAACCGTTGCTTAACCATTTTAATCTCACCATCAAACCGGGTGAAAAAGTGGGCTTAATTGGTCGTTCTGGTGCAGGTAAATCAACCATTGTGAATTTACTTCTACGTTTCTATGAAGCGCAAGAAGGTTCAATTACTATTGATGGTCAAAATATTTTAGATGTAAGCCAAGAAAGTCTTCGTAGTCAGATTGGTTTAGTGACACAAGATACTTCACTTTTACACCGTTCTGTCCGCGATAACATCATTTATGGTCGCCCAACAGCGACGGACGAAGAAATGATAAATGCAGCTAAACGTGCGGAAGCGGCAGATTTCATTCCTTATCTCAGCGATGCACAGGATAGAAAAGGCTATGATGCCCATGTTGGTGAACGTGGGGTGAAACTGTCGGGTGGTCAACGCCAACGTATTGCTATTGCGCGTGTCATGTTAAAAGATGCGCCAATTTTACTGTTGGATGAAGCGACCAGTGCACTAGACTCCGAAGTGGAAGTGGCGATCCAAGAAAGTCTTGATAAGATGATGGAAAATAAAACGGTTATTGCCATTGCTCACCGTTTATCCACTATTGCGGCAATGGATCGTTTAATCGTGTTAGATAAAGGACAAATTGTCGAGCAAGGGACTCACGCAGAATTGCTTGAACAAAATGGCCTTTATGCTCGCCTTTGGAAACACCAAAGTGGTGGCTTCTTAAGTGAGCATGCCGAGTAAAACACAGGAAAAAATGACCGCACTTTGCAAAGGCATAAATCTAGAGAAAGTTTAGATAGCGATTGAACTTTTCTCATAATTAGTGCGAATTTCCTTTGACTATTTTATTGACAACAGGTAATATT
>CAKQTN010000001.1:0-64745 GCA_934276625.1 uncultured Haemophilus sp. | reverse complement strand
GAATCGGTAGACACAAGGGATTTAAAATCCCTCGCCTTTCGAGGCGTGCCAGTTCAAGTCTGGCTTCGGGCACCATTATTTCTTCCAGTCGAATAATCAATATCTCATTTAATAATTAAATATTTTATCCAAACTATTAAATTAAATAGAACTTCTATTTCGTTTCAAAAATTTTAGTTATCGTCTACATTTGAAATTATTTATTCCCAGAAAAACAATAATTTTTCTTAATAAAAGTGCGGTAAAAATTCGCACTTTTACTACATAATTCTGCTACTTAAATATTTCTATTTGGTAGCTAATCTGTCTCAATTCACATTCTGATGTCTTATTCTCTTGAAGAAGGGTTTCCCAATTTTCATGTTCAAAAACAGAGACATTCACTTGTTTGTTTGAAAAATGCGTCAATTTTAACTGTGAATAAACATCCACACATTTCCCTAACGTGATAGGTCCTTGATTATTCACTGGCCTAATCTTTCCGACTAATGTGATGATTTTCCCTTGCGGATCTGTTAGCGCGTGCTGTAAATAAAATGGAAATCCATTGAGGGTTAAAATAGCTTGGTCATGAGATGTTGGTGTAAATATCAACATAGACGTATTAGATACGTTTTTATGTTGTAATTTATTGACTGTATCAACGTATTCTACCTGTCCTACAGTTGATTGAATTGGGGTGTTTTCAAGCCATAATGCACCCTCAGCATTTGTACACTCAGTTAATGAAAAATTATGGTAAGCCAGCGTATTATCAACTGGTTCTAAAAGATGCATAAAAGAAGCATTGCTATTTTTTCTACACGAGAAAGCGCCGAGTTTTTTGTTATCGTCTGCAAGTTGAGCCCAAACTGCAGAAGGTGTACTTCTAAAAGAGAACAGATTCACATCTCCCCAAGAAAACGGTTTTTCTCGGCTCACAACTTGCCCTAAATATGGATTTTCAGGTAACCAATCTACCTCCGCATTATCATCTAAGTGATTGAAAATATTTAAGATTGGATGTCCTTTCATTTCGCCCACTTTAGTGGTTTGCAACTTCTCAAGAGGATTAGAGGAGTAAGTTAGCGAAGTTTTGAACGTCTCTGGACAAGATTCAGAAAAATGATGACTAAATTGTTTGATGAGATGCAAGGTCGCTTGTTCATTTTGGAGATCTGTTAAAATTACATCGAATTTAGGTGATTTAATGAGACATTGATCGATTTTTGTGTTGTTTAACCCCGTCTGATGCTTTGCTGAACCAATAAGAATCATCGGCTTGCCTTCTTGGTTTAAAATCAATAAGAGATCATCGACAATCCATTCTTCTCCAATTCTAGCGTATCCTTGAGGTCTCGCCGTCCAATAAGGATTAGGTAAGCTATTTAAGTCCGCAAGTTTGGTGGTTATTTTCTCTTTATAGATTGGAAGCCCAGAATTGTAATAGAACACAAAATCTTTAAGCTGAATAGGATGTTGATTTAGCATTAAGGCGAATTCATCAACCTTACATTCAGAAAACTCAAATTCTTCGGCTGTTAAGCCTTTTTCTGCATCCTCTTGCTTTTTTCTTTTAAAGCCTAGTTCATGTGTACATTTTATGCCATGAGGCAATTCTTTTGGCTGAGTTAGACTTATCACATCAACCTGATCATAGTTTATGGGAGCTTTGAAAGAAGTTAGCTCAAAGTTTCCCCATTTAAAAGTAGGTTGATTACCATGTTCGTCTTTTAAGTTATCTGTTTTGGCATAAAGCGTATAGTCATATTCCCCAATCTCTGCATTGGGCGGAAGATCTGTTAAGGCTTCGACTAGTTCGTGTTCACGTTGTATCTTTTGTTCTTGCACGCTTTGGGCATCTCGATATTCTGTCCATTTAGTATATCCCCAAGGAATGCTTATGGTTGGAATAATTAACAGAAGTTTTATTTTAGTTGTTAATGGCTTATCAGTTATTAATCCTATAACCGCATATAAAGCAAAATAGATGATCAGAAGAACCGCATAAGCTGGTAAAAGCCACCACGCAAAAAAGACAATAATATCCCCTGATATCAACGCTCCAACTAAAAATATAACTAAAACAAGGAAGATACCAACAATAACTTTAATCATCACTCTAACCTTCGGAGTATCACATAAAAATATTATATGGAGTGAATTATACCATTAAGGAAAGTACGGTTAAAAAACATTCGAAATGCTAACCGCACTTTTAACATTTAATCTGCCACCCAGATTTTCTCTAATTCCATTTTCTCAGGATGATATTTATACACATTAATTCCACCGCCGGTAGCTTGCCCGGTGACGAGAATATGAGCTTTTGGTGAAGAGGAGACGCTGAGGTTTCTCTGATAGTAATTTGTTGAAATACTCGGGTCGTTGCCGATTTCTACATAGGCTTTAATCCATGGTTCTCCAACGGTAAATAGACGGGCGAGTTCATCACCAAATCCATCTTTATTACCACTTTTCCCCAGTAGAATAAAATCTTTTTCAGTTAAAAAAGCAATAGCAACAGTATGATTTAATGCTAATTGTTTATTTTTAAATTTATCCGGTTTAGGTAATAGTTTTTGTTTATAACGCTCTGAATTTTCATGATTAAGATCACTATTAACTTGGGCTAGGTCTTGTCGATTATTAAGGTTATGAATTTCCCACATATAATTTGACAAGTTTTCACCTCCCGTCACTACCCAGTTGCCATCTGGACTTATTAAACCGGTAGTATTTCCACAATTTCCATTCAATTTAGCGACAGGCTTTAAAGTATGCCTATTCCATAAAGTAATTTCATCATAACTTCCTTTTTTACTGCTGTTAGGATTAATTGGGTTTTCTGTTAGGTTAGTTTCCGCAACAGGATAATCGCCAACTGAACAAGCTGCTGTTGCAGATAAAAAATAATCTTTACTCATTGATAAAGTTAATGGGAAAGGGAAACTTCCATCGGTATAAACTGGTACTAAATCTTTTCCATACCCTTTATAAAGCTGCCCGTTATCTTCCATATTAGAGGAAAGATAAAATTGTTTATCTGCTGACATAATATGCGTTTTCACTTGAAAGTGTGGGAAATTTTCTATTTCTTTTCCTTCTACATTTTGAATATGCACAATATTTTTATTATCCTGCCACATAAACTCATGGCTATCAGGAATAAAAAAGGCACTAAACGCGTTGGCATTTCGGGCAAGTATTGTCTTTTCCTTTTTCTCAATATCCCATAACACCAACTGACCAATAGGTTTATGTCTATCGGCATCTTCCGTAGCATGAGCACTAATGACATAACGCCCGTCGGTTGAAACACTTAACGAAATAATGGGGGCAGTACGGTTGTATTGATAAAAAATAAAAATGACGATAAGTAGTAATACCGTTATTAATACTTTGAGAAGTTGATTTTTCTTTGCCATTTAGCCCTCTTCAAATTCCCAAAAGTGCGGTTGATTTTCAGAGTGTTTTTCAATTAAAAAACATTCGAAATGCTAACTGCACTTTTAACATTTAATCTGCCACCCAGATTTTCTCTAATTTCATTTTCTGAGGATGATATTTATAAACATTAATTCCACCGTCGGTGGCTTGCCCGGTGACGAGAATATGAGCTTTGGGGGAAGAGGAGACGCTGAGGTTTCTCTGATAATAATTTGTTGAGATACTCGGGTCGTTGCCGATTTCTACATAGCCTTTAATCCAAGGAGAATCTGCCATATAGAGCGCGGCAAATTCAAATCCTTTACCGTTTGCCATTCCGCTTTTTCCAAGCCCTATAAACTCATCCTCCGTTAGGAAAGCATAAGCAACAGTACCTACGCTAATTGGTTCTTTTTTTAACCTTTCTGGTATAGGTACACTTTTATCATTTTTAAATTTTTCTTCATCATAAATACCATTATTGGGGAACGATAGTGCTTGTCTATTATTTGGGTTATTAATTTCCCACATATAGTAAGTAGCATTCTCTCCTCCAGTTATAACCCATTTGCCATTTGGACTAATTAATCCGTTAGTTGCCCCACAATTTCCATTAAGTTTAGCAATCGGTTTTAAGGTATTTTTATTCCATAGAATGACGCCATCATAGCTATTCTTTTTATACTCGCTGGGATTAATTGGGTTAGCTGTTAATTGCGTTTCTGCAACAGGGGAGTCAGGGTCGGAACAGGGAGCGGTAACAGATAAAAAATAATCGCCTACAATGGATAAATCTACCGGTTTACTAATACTTGCACCATCCGTATAAATAGGCGTTATATCATTTTCATAACCTTTGTATAAATGATTCCACATATCGGCTGATAAATAAAATGACTTATCTGCCGTCATACGATGATTTTGTAAGGTGAAAGGGTGCTGAAAACTTTTAATCACTTGCCCATCTACGTTTTGCATATAGATAATATCTTTGTCATCTTGCCACATAAATTCATGACTATCCGGAATAAACATAGCGCTGAAGGCGTTAGCATTTTTTGATAAGACGGTCTTGGTTTTCTTTTCAATATCCCATAATACCAGCTGACCTATTGGGTTTGACGGATCGGCATTACGCCCGACATGCCCGCTCACAACATAACGCCCGTCGCTGGAAACGCTTAGTGAAATAACGGGATCTGTGCGGTTGTATTGATAAAAGATAAAAACAGAAGTAAGCAGTAATGCTGTTATCAATATTTTGAGAAGTTTATTTTTCTTTGCCATTTAGTACCCTTTAAATTCCCAAAAGTGCGGTCTATTTTCAGGGTATTTTTCACGTAAAAAACATTTGAAATTCTGACCGCACTTTTAACATTTAATCTGCTACCCAGATTTTCTCTAATTCCATTTTCTCAGGATGATATTTATACACATTAATTCCACCGCCGGTGGCTTGACCTGTAACTAAAATGTGCGCTTTAGGAGAAGAAGAGACACTGAGATTTCGTTGATAGTAATTAGTGGAAATAGTAGGGTTATTATCAATTTCTAAAAAATCTTTTATTAAATTATCCCCGACCACATAAAGAGGGATTACATTATAATTATCTTCATTGATATATGTTTTACCAATAGCAATAAAATCCTTTTCGTTAATAAATGCAATAGCTACAGCATTTTGGCCTAAATAAATAATTTTATCCTTAAATTTTTCAGCTATAGGAGATGAATCAATAGCATCATAGTAATTTACTCCATCATGAGAGTTACCATTATGAATTTTAATTGGATTTAGCCGATGATTTACATTATTGATTTCCCACATATAAATTCCAACATTCTCTCCACCGGTAATCACCCATTTGCCATCCGGGCTAATTAGACCGCTGGTTGAACCACAATTTCCATTAAGTTTAGCAACAGGTTTTAAGGTATTTTTATTCCATAGAATGACGCCATCATAGCTATTCTTTTTATACTCGCTTGGATTAATTGGGTTAGCCGTTAATTTCGTTTCTGCAACAGGAGAATCAGGGTCGGAACAGGGAGCGGTAACAGATAAAAAATAATCGCCTACAATGGATAAATCTACCGGTTTACTAATACTTGCACCATCCGTATAAATAGGCGTTATATCATTTTCATAACCTTTGTATAAATGATTCCACATATCGGCTGATAAATAAAATGACTTATCTGCCGTCATACGATGATTTTGTAAGGTGAAAGGGTGCTGAAAACTTTTAATCACTTGCCCATCTACGTTTTGCATATAGATAATATCTTTGTCATCTTGCCACATAAATTCATGACTATCCGGAATAAACATAGCGCTGAAGGCGTTAGCATTTTTTGATAAGACGGTCTTGGTTTTCTTTTCAATATCCCATAATACCAGCTGACCTATTGGGTTTGACGGATCGGCATTACGTCCGACATGTCCGCTCACGACATAGTGACCATCAGTAGAAACACTAACCGACATCGCAGGATCGGTTTTGGCATGAGCTGAGAAAAATAATATTGTTATAATTAATGTAAGTATAATAAGAAACTTCTTACGCATTTAATATCTCCCAAACTTTTTAATATATTTATCCATAATCTGATCTTTATAAGTTTCTCGATAAATCCGAGAAAATCTAGTTGGGTTTGATCGTTTTCTCTGATGATCTGTTAGTGTCATTTCCTCCCAAATTAAGTCTTTAATTGCTGAATGGGAAGTAAAATAACTACTTTGATCATGGTAAAAAAATTGTTTTTCTTTCAATCCTGAAATGAAATTGTCAGGCGGGTATTCTTTTAACAATTTAGGATTTTTTTGTACTGGTGCAGTAAATTTATCCCCTACATGTCCCAAGGCTGGACGAATTTCCAACTCTTTTGAGGAAAGTTTCCATGTGTTACGAAAAACCATAGTCATCAAAATATCAGTGATGTGCTTAACGTAATCCTCATTTTCTGGGAACCGACGAAAGTGACTCCATGGTCTTAAAATCTTTAATTCTGTTTGCCAATCGTCATTAACCATCTTCATCTCGTTCTGTATTAGTGCCTTAAGTTCATTTTCTATTTGTGCTTTACTTATACTAGGTTGGTTCTTGAGGATATAATCACAAACTTCTTTAAACCGTTGATCTTTATTTTTTATATAAGATTTACATTGTGCTTGAACGGATTCTGACTGTGCATTTGCCCGTTGGTTATTTACGGCACTACCATGGGGGTAATAATCACCAAACGCATTTGTTTTACCTGCTATTACTCCGTATTTTAGTGGGTAAGCCCCCCGGCTAACATCTGAAACACCATCATCTAAATCTAATAAAGAATTATCTGGACCTAACACACCATCTTCTTTGGAATACATAATACGAATATATTCAGCTGCCTTGTAAGCAAAAGGGAATAACTCCATCGCTACCGGATTTTTTTCTCGAGTGTAATTGGCAGTAATGGCATTATCGGCGACAGCTGCTTCCAGCATGATAAGATTCTTTATCTTTTTAGGTTGATTTGCATCCCCTAAGATATTCAGTGCGGCGAGTGCAACACGAGCGCCTAAAGAGTGTGTAATAATATTAACTTGAATATTATTCTCAAGTAGTATTGAAATATCTTTGGCTAACTTCCTTCCAGCCTCATTTGCATATATTTCTGCTCTAAAAAACGTTCGAGATGGATCAACACTTCCGGACCAAGTGACCCCAATGATTCGACTGTATTTTGTCCAATCACTAAGCTTTGCGTTAACACTTGTTGCGCCAGAGGCTGCTAAATTTAAATAGTACTCTACTGTTGGGAACCAAGCTAAGGCATCTTTTCCGTTAAATTTTGTATCCATACTATTAAAAATAATTTGAGTTTCAGACTTAAGTTGAGCATCAATATCTCTCCCTCCGCCCCCCGTAGTTCTATTACTATATTCATAAAAATTTCGACGTTCAGCAATTACATTTCTAACACGCTGACCAATAATATCTCCATAATATAAATAAGGTGCTTGAATGCCACGACTATCTTTTAAAGAATCGTAAGCTGGATTTTCACCCAGCTCTGTAGGATTTGGAAAACGACCAATAGCACCAATAGGAACATTAAAACCATGGATAAATAACGTAGCCGATTTACCATCAGCTTTTACTTGCTGAACGATTTTATTGATTTCTTCTTTTCTTTTTTTGCTACTAAGTTTTTGTTTAAATCGTAAATTTAATAGCATTGGCGGAGGGAGATAAATGGCGGTGACATTAGATTTACCATCCTGCCCCCTTGATACTGAAATTTTAAGCGGTTTAATAAATTGTTCTCTTGGATCTTTGTTTTTAACGCCATTGGCTTCAACTAGAACGTAGCCATCACTTCTCCCAAATTGAAAAGATTCACTTTTGTCAGTTACTTTACGCTCTATATTAGATTTATCAGAAGACTCTGTGTCAGCGGCATCGTAAGGCCCTCTAACCAATTGCCAAGAAATTTTTCCACAACGCACATTCAAATGAGTACTATACCCTGACTTATCTATTACTGCAGGAATTGGTTTACCTGATTCATCGTAAACCATTACTACAATATTAGCTGGAAGCTTTCGATCTTTACCAAGTGTATCCCTATGATAAATAACAACGGTTGTACGGCATGCATTTGTACCAGTACCAACAGATTCAGATTGATGTTTATTGGTAAAAGGTTTAGCGATTCCCACTATGCTAGCCATTGTAATGCTCCTCAAATTTATTTTGGATAGTGCCTTGTTCTTCTAAAGAATTGATTCTTTCTTGAATATAATAAAGCTTTTCCATTTCAGACATTTCGCTTTCTAAAATGCTTATAATCTTTTTTTCCGAATCTAGAATATCAATCGTTTTCCCGCAAGCCAAACTATATATAGCCAACATCCCTATACTCCTTGTTTCTATCATGTTATTTTGCTTGCAAAGTTCATAGCATCGATAAACTATTTCATACACAGAATCTCTGCTATAATGATCAGAAACAATTGGTGTCGTATCTAAAATATCATCCGTTACTTTATTTAGTAATTGTTGATCTTTTTGTGTAATCATGTCTTTCATCTCGAACAGCTCAAACTGTTTTTTCGCAAGTTCAACATCAGAAAATTCTATCGTTGATGTATAACAAAGTACATTTTTACCCTTAGGCAAAATAAAGGAATCGATTAAACCTTGCCCCCAAAAAGTTGCTAATTTTTTTGGATAATACATTAAACGATCAAAATATTGTTCCAATACCATTGGGTCATAAAAACGAAAATAGAGCAATCTATCATCATAAGTTGGCATATAGATAAATTTTCTAAAATGATTCAGTAACTCATCAAATGTAGCGGTTGATCGGAAGAAAAAACCAAATGATTTATTCCACTGTTGCAATCCATCCTCAGATTCTTTTCCTTTCGGGCTTTCACTGCATAACTCTTCTACAAAAGGATGATTTTCTGGTAAATGCAATAAATAAGGCGCTGTCTTTTTTCGTCTTTCACCCTCCTCTCCCTTAAATAAGCATGCACTTTGAATATCATCCAATTCAAAACGCTGAGGAAACCAAACACTTACCTCTGCGTTGATAATGGCATAACATTGAGAATTGCTGTCTTCGGGCCACAGATAAGGCTTAATTGAATCAGGGATTGATTGAAACAAGAAAGGAGAATATTCATCTTCTTGTCTTAATGGAAATTCATTTTTGGTTAAGCATGCTGTTTTGCTTTTTTCATTTTCTAGATATTGGTTTGGATTAAAAATGAGAATGGGATGCTGCTCTGATAAATCTTGAGCCACTATTTTTAATTGATCAATTAATGTCTCATCGGCATGACGTTGAAAATACATACTAAGCGGTAAAGGAAGAAATGTATACTGCAATCGGAGCTGGTTTTGCTGCTGATACACCGTAATATAATTTTTTGCAATTTCAGCATTAGAAGCATAGATTAAGATAATAATATTTTCTTGTTCATTATTAGAAAGCTGCAGACCATTAACGGCATAAACTAGATTTTCATACTGCATAAATTTCCCCTTTATTTACAAAGAGGTATTATAATAGATTTATTGATAAAAGCTAATCCCTATCAACTTGGATTACATTCTAAATAGCAATATAAGTCGATAATTGCTCCTATCACTAATACGCATGAAATTTTTAAATACTTTCCATTATGTAACCCTGTTAGAACAACACGCTAAAATAAAACCGTACTTTACAATCTAAAGTTCGGTAGCTTTTTTCATTACTTTGTCGATTTCTTCGGCATACCGTTTTTTTTCGTCTAAACCCGTATCACCGTTTAACCCAGCCTGCCATTCCTAATGGCGAACCGAGGTTTCATCAGATTTTAGTGGAGTTCTCCTTCAAACCAATACTGGAAAACAATTTTGCCGTCCCAATTTGGCAATCGTGTAGGAAGCAATAGCACAATATCATCCAAATCAGGAACTTTTGAGGTGGATATGTCATTATCAGAAAGATAATCTGAAATAATTCTATAATTTCTAGAGAGTTCTTGAGCTTATGGTAAATTAAAAAAAATACTGTTACATTAATAACAATTTTTTTAATTATCTAAAGCTAATAAACATTAAGCAATTTAGAAAACTCAGCATCTTTTATATTTAAATCTTTAAACTTAATAACCTTTGATTCTCCCGTTCTAGATTGGATTATATCTTTCTTGATAATATATACTTCATGTGAATGCACATTAAAATAATACCTCTCTAGATTAGACTGGCCATTCCCATATTCAAAATCTAGTGTAAATAAATCACCACTTTTATTTATTTCAGGGTAAACATCTCCTAACTCAGCAGACAATTTCTTACTATATACATAATCACCGGAAATATTAAAGAATACATCATATTTCTTATCATAACAAACATCTCCGCGATTATCTAAGTATGACACTAAAAACATTTCAGTGTTATTTATCTCAACTCTATTATTTAATAAAATACTTTTATGAGACAACACATTATTTAAGGGAACACTCTCTTTAGCACATGGATTAATTAACTCTTCATCTTTAGCTAACACATTAGAAAAAATAAATAAAGATAACAATAACAAAAAACTTTTCTCATCTTACTACTCTCTATAATTTTAGTTATGCATTCTTTCCATCTTTAAAGAAAAGAGCTCCATCCTTAATAAAATTACCATACAGGAAAAGTACGATTCATTTTATATAAAACAAACCGCACTTTATAAGTTGAAAAACAGGTTTACTATATGTTTAGAATATTAACCTCTATCTTGTTAAAAACTCACTATTTACACTTAAATAGCTAATATTATAAGATCTCATCCATTTAGTTATGCTCTTCTTTCCTGGAAAGAATATTTTATACCACTTATTGTTTTTAGAATCCTTTTTAACATCAAGTATCAATACCTTATCCCCTTTAACCAAATACATATCAGTCTTATTATAGTTTTCATTATACAAATAAGATTTTTTATTAACATATCCAAGAGAAAACATTCTATTTCCATTATCAGAAATATCTGTAGAAATATTTCGTCTAAAACTTACAAGATTATCGATTATAAACTCATCAACTTCTGATGGTCCACTACCCAAATAATAATATTCATACTTATCCAAAAGTAGATTATCATCTATCAATTTATAGGTATATATATTAGAAATGCCATCAAATCCACACTCTATAGATATTTTATCTTTTGATATAGGGACGATACTAAATTCCCCACATTCATTATTATCTTTTATATGTATAGTATTGTAGTAATTACTACCTAATTTTAACTCGCATTGATAGCTCATTGAGTCAGATTGACTACAAGAAACTTTAGACTCCATATCACCACTAAATTTTTGCAGCCCATTCATACTGGATGTAGCCTCAGCATAATAAGATATCAACAAAGTAATAATAAAAATAATTTTAATCATCATAACCTTCAAATTTCTTTTGTAGACCTGTGCCATATTTTGTGTTTTTAATACCACTAGTAGAGAATTTATACACTCCTATAGGCTTAGGTAAATTAAAATTAGGACATTCTTGTATATTATTATCTCTAATAAGCGACTTAACCCTATTATGTTAGTAAAAAATTAACTGCACGTTGAAAAGTGCGGTTAATAAATTTTTAATCTAGATCGACAGAATCGGCTTTGATCCACATGTTGATTTCTTTTTTTCCTTTATAATTTATAAGGTACCATTTTTCATCTCTTAAAGATCTCACATCATTAATTATGACTTGATCCCCTTTAATCAAATAAATTTTACTTATACTATTAGGAGATGTATATAAATAGCTTCTTTTATTAACAAATCCAATCTCCTTGCATGAGGATGAATTAATACTCTCATTTAAATATTCACACTTCATATATTTTTCACTCAACAGCCCCCCATCGTCAGAAATATCATAATTAATAATCAATATACTTTTATTATCGTATGTACTGAAAAAAAACATTCTTATCATAAGCCTTAATATTTAGAACCAAATTATGGTTTTCATTAGAAAATTTATAATCCTAAAATCCATACTTGGATTCAATACCATCCATAAATTCTTCACTAATATCCTCTAATTTTATACCATTATTAAAATTTAAAAAATAACCATAATACCTATCATACTCTGGAGAATAATTAACTTGCTCTATCTTTAATATCTTTCCATTTAATTTTCTAAAAATATAACTCAATTCAGTTTTAGTAGATGATGCATTATATGAATTTGATATAACAATAGCATCTTTATTATCCAATAACACACTACCTAACTCATCATTAATTAAGGTAGTTTTAACTTTATTACCATCATTATAAATATTATTATCTTTTACATAATATTCAGAAAAAGCAAATTGAGGAATAAACAATAGCAAAATAAATAATCTTTTTATAACCATCTTAAACACTCCTCTAATTTAGATGCATATCCAGCTATGCTAGCAGCCTTATCCATACCGTTAATAACCCTTCTGGCATTCAGGTAGTCAGCACTATCTTCTGAAATATAACTTGATATTTTTTTCGTCGTAAACATTCCTGTTTCCATTCCATATATCATTATTTTAGTTGCATTCTTTTGATCTAAAGCTAATTCTGGATTATTAACAAGATCTTTTTTAGGTATTCCCCTGATTTCTTTATAATTTTTCTTCCATGTAGTAATAGTACCTCGCCGCTTTCACCTATTTGGTTATACTCACCCACTAAGCCAGCTCTTACCCCAATCGTCACTCCGTTCTTCAACTCTATACGTAGATTAAGCGGATGATTTTGCGCATCTCAAATAACAATCTTATTATCTGACTTTGGTACTCACCACAATCTCTTCTATTCCACTTTTGTAATCGCTCAATTTTACCGTATGACGATAATTAGGATTAAAAATGTGTAATCTTGCAAGGTTTGGCGGGATAATTGCTAGCTTTTAAAAGAACAAAAAATAACCGCACGTTACAAAGTGCGGTTAATAAATCATTTAATTTAAATCAACTGAATCAGCTTTGATCCACATGTTGATTTCTTTTTTTCCTTTGTAGTTAATAAAATACCATTTTTCTCCACGCTCATCTATTTTCTCATCTAAAATAGAAATCCGATCTCCCTTAATTAAGTACATACCGCTCTTAATACCAATAGATGAATATAGATAGGATTTATTTATAACAGTGCTTGTAGCACCTGTTTTTCTATTTATAACCTTTTCTAAATAATTCTTTTCATTTATCAACTTTAATTTAGACAGCTCGCTAAGGATAATGGAATATTCTTTTTCATTGCTATTTCCATAAGGAAAAATTGATAGTAACTTCCTATAACGGTCAACTCCATTAACAATATTTATATCCCCCTCATTAAATCTTTTTATAAAGTCACCTAGTGAATTCTCAAAAAAATAATCTAACTCACAATTACTTTTAATATATTCATCAGATAAGTCATAATTAGGTAGTTTATCTTTAAGATTAGGTATAGAAATATCTAAGTCAATATTATTAAATTTACATATGTATTTTTTAGAGTAATCATCCAAAAAACCACTTACTTCAGAATTAATACCTCTTAGAATCCATTTTTTATCATTATATGCAATGTAATAGCTATTAATAATATTTAATTTATCTGTATTAGTTGTTATAAGAATAGAATATTCGTTACTCTTTGGTTTTTTTATATCATTAATTCTCTCGCCTCCATCCTCAGAAAAATTACTCCCTTTAAGGACGAGATGGTAATTATTATTATTTTTTTAAAAAACAACAATTCATCTCCAAATCCATTTACATTACTAATAACCTTATCAGCAACTCCATCATTATCAATGTCAATATCTCTATTAAAGAATTCATTACTATTTAAGTAATATTTAATATCTACATCATCAGCACTTGAGAAACAAGCAAAGAGAAATATAGATAGTATTATTTTATTTTTTGAGGTGGTTATTTTCATAATTAAAAATTCTCTTTAATTCATTAACATAAGATATTCTTTCTTCAATAGCATACTGACCACCATTTACCAAAAATGTAACTTGACGGGTATTGTCATCATCAGCAACTAAATTTATATCAATTGTTGTATGAGTAGGTAATTTAGTTTTTGGGTATTTAACTTTCACACCACTTGGATTAGGGTATCTAGCACTTAATAAATCACCAGCATTTAATAATTTTCCTCTTTTCCAGAAATACCCGCTAGCATCAACTGCCAAATGAAGATCTTGATTTAAAAGAGAATAATTTTTCTTGTAATCATTGTTCATCTTTCTTATGTCGACCCGGATAGTCATATTTTTCATAAACTGTCGCTGAATTGACCGCACTTTTAGACGTATCACTATCAGTAAGCCCCGATGCCTGTGAATGATGTTGATGTTCGAGGTTGTAATTCAGATTTAAAAAGGTGTAATCTCGTAAGGTTTGGTAGGTTGATGATTAGTTTTTAAAAGAACAAAAAATAACCGCACCTTACAAAGTGCGGTTAATAAATCATTTAATTTAGATCGACAGAATCAGCTTTAATCCACATATTGATTTCTTTTTTTCCTTTGTAGTTGATTAAATACCATTCATCTTTATTATCAATATAATGATAAAATACTTTAACTTTATCACCTTTAATTAAGTATTTATTACTATTTTTATTCGGTTGATTATAAAGCAATGCCTTATCCTTCTTTATGGAAACTTCATCTGGCAAACTTAATGTATCCATTTTACAGAAACCATCATTAGAATTTTCTTTAGTCAAAACTTCACCTGTTGATAAATCTAATATTGAGCAGTAGTACTCTACATGTTTCTCAGGTTTTTCTTCTTGGTTATATACATAACCAATTAGATCATAATTTAAAACAAGAAAATCATTATTATAATTATTATCAAAAGATCTATCCCATGATATAAAATCAGGACTATTACATTTTAAACTTAAGTTAAAACCATAGTCTAGAAAACTTAACCTATCTAAAATAGGTATATTCTTATTATCTTTTTTATTAAACAAATTTAATTTACTACAATTACCACTAGAATCCAAAGATAATCTATAAATGTCATTTTCAAATAAAACATTATTCTTTTCAGATGAAATAACAGAAAATGAAAATAGCAATAAAAATAATATTATCAATTTTTTCATAATTTCTTTTTCAACTCCATATATCTTGTTGGCATATCAGTTCCATCTCTATTTACTCCATAGTAATCAATAATTTCTTTTTCATATTTATTATGCAACGCCCCCCAAGTATTAGGATTTTTGCTTACATTAGGGTTTTTGGAAAAGAAAGAATCCAATGCTATACCAAAATATTTTGAAACATTGTTAGGTCGATTAACATGATGATCTAATACTGTTGCTTTGCCTAAATTACTTTTTACATAACTTGCTATTTGATAGTTATAGCCTTTAGGAATTATATTTAAGGCTAAACGAAGCCTATCTATAAAATCTAGAACTTGAAGTTCTTTATATTCATCTGTATCTATAGCTTCAGCAAAAATAGCTACAGCCTTATTTGGTACAAACTTTCCATATGTATCCGCTGTATATCCATTCCTAATTATGTTTTTTAACTCAGCACCGGTAACATCATTATAATAAGCTACATACTCGCCCGATTTAAGACGAACATCCCATCCACAACACTTGAAGTACTTATCAAACAACTGAGGAAATTGCTCTTTAAACTTATTCATTTGAGTTGGTAATTCACCCGCACCTAGAGAATTTATTGTTTTTTGACTAGCACCTGCCGTTAATATCTCGCTGTCATACGATTGAACGGCATCTAAATTACCTTCATTTGCAGACATAGCAATAAGTATTCGTGATTCATCTTGAGAGACTTTACCCTCTGATATAAGTCTGTTCCAATGAGCATAACTACTTAAAGGCTGGTTACCTTTATAAACCGGACCATATTGTGTCCTTACTTTAGTTTTATACCTAGTACATTTAATCGCATTAATAAGTTTCTGTCCACATTGACAACCTGCAACAGCCAACCACCCAATCAACCCCAACGGATGCAGATAATACGCCTGTTTATCCGAGTTAAATCCATCCACCTCTAACTTTATCGATAAGTCCTTTATCCGCTTCTCTATTCTCTTAGCGGTATCTTCTTTTCCATTTGCTCGATAAACACCACAGGTTTGACTAAAATCTGCCGTCCTCGTCTTCTTCCATTCGCTGTCATGTTTGACAACGATTCCTGTCAATCTTCTTTGCTGAACTGACGTTAACAATAAATCCTTCAGCTTTCCTGCCTCAAATACCACTGGCTTGTTTTTGTCTTTATCTAAGCTCAGCTCGTTCATAATAGACTTAAACACCGGGTCCAATTCATTTTTCTGCTCAGTCGTTAAATCACTTTTCGGGTCGATGTTTTGATGAAGAGGATGTTTGAATATACAAAGCCCATTTCCAGATTGATTAAAAATATTCACACCAGGGAACAATAAACCATGTGTTAAATGGCTACTATCCACATAAATTCCGCCATCTTTATTCTTTTGTGGCAAGCTATACAGATAAGGTTGTACATTGTAATAATCCTTGCCCGTCTTATCCGTTTTCTTCTTCACTGTTTTTTTTGCCACATCCGCTAACGGCACCATGATTTCAACTTTGCTTTTCTCCAGCGCCACCGCTTCATCATTCGCTATGCTATAAAGCTGACTACCTCGTGCGACATATAAAAAGTTAGCTTTTATCCCTTTCTTTTCTCGGTCTTGTTTATAAGCTGCTTCCGCCTTCGCTTTAAATTGCTCAATGTTGTCATAGGTAAACACTTCAAGATGCAATAGCTTTTCGCCACTTTCACCTATTTGGTTATATTCACCCATTAAGCCAAGTTCTTCCCCTGCTTTAACTGCAATCGCTTTGTTTAGTTTAACTTCAACATCAGCTTGCGTATCAATCTTATGCTTGCTTAGAAGAGGAAGACCTTTGATTTGCTCACTTTGCATCTCTTCATAGGACTGATGAAAAATGCGCCAATGCTCACCAGACTTAGGTTTATGCTCAATCGTTTTATTACCCTGTGTTTCTCTATACCACAGCAATTCATCAAACTGTTCTTGCCCCTTCGTATTTCGTCTGACACCAATCGTCACATCATTCTTCAACTCTATACGTGGATTAAGAGGTTGATTTTTAGCATCTCGAATCACTATCTTATTATCTGCCGACTTGGTAATGCCTACAATCTCTTCTATTCCACTTTTGTAATCACTCAATTTCGCTGTATGACGGTAAAGCGAATAAAATGTCAGCACATTATCTTTCGGATAGGCTACTTCATGCTTCAGTAAAAAAAAGCCCGTAGAATATACCGCACTTGCTTTTGATGATTCAGATTTGGCGTCGGTTTTATATTCTCTATCCACTTTATAAGCTATCAGTTTGCCATCGGCTATCGCACAAATCTTGTTATTTTCAAATTCACTACTCGGAAATTTTGATGCCCGTAAATGATGTTGATGTTCGAAGTTGTAATTAGGGTTTAAAAAGGTGTAATCTCGTAAGGTTTGGTAGGTTGATGATTAGTTTTTAAAAGAACAAAAAATAACCGCACCTTACAAAGTGCGGTTAATAAATCATTTAATTTAGATCGACAGAATCAGCTTTAATCCACATATTGATTTCTTTTTTTCCTTTGTAGTTAATGAAATACCATCTAGTTCCATCAGAATCAAACTCAGTTTTAATAATTTTTACTCTATCTCCCTTAATTAGATACATGCTTGTCTTTTTTCTATTTAAATCATATAAATAACTTTTCCTTAAAACAAGATAAAAGCATTCGTTAACATTATTTGAATAAAAATAATCACATACTCTATCTCTTATACTACCTTCTGTTTCTAAGTACCTTGAACTCTCTTTAACAACATATACTGAATTCTCATCAATATGGTAATAATAGTTAAGTTCTTGTCCTCCTGAACCACTGAAGACTAATCTCATAACAAAAAGATCTTTTTCTTTTGATATATTATTCAAGGAATAAATTCCATCAGATAGAATATTTTCTTTCTTAAACAAGATATTATTTTTAGTTTTATTTGATACAATAAATTCTCCATCATCACTAACTGATAACTCTATATCATTATTATTTATTTTAAAATTATATCTAACATCAGATAATGCAGGAGAACACATTCCAAAGATAAACGTAAAAAATAATACAAGACTACTTTTTATTTTTACATAATTCATATTTCATAATCTCCTTTAACAAATTTCTGTATTTTATCCTATCATCGAATCCATTTGCGCCACCGTTGATAAGCCAACTAATAGTATTTCCCCAATCATTATCTGCCAACACATTAAGATCTAAAACACCAAAAGTTCCCTGTAAATTTCCATAAGACACTATGGACTTATTACAATTAGCTCCTTCCATCTTAATACGCTCATGAATACTTTTAGGAGCACTATTAGGATATCTCCATACACCTGGCTTATTGTTAGAAAGAGTAGCTCCTTTTTTCCAAAACCATCCTCCAGATTCAAATGCATATGCAATGTTTGTCGCAACAATTGATGGATTATTAACTATATTAGAATCGCCCATATCTGCGCTAAATTTTTCATAATTTTTCTTATGGGTTAAGTGTATAAGCCCCCGACCTCTATAAGGATCATATTTAGAAGTATAAGGGCTAGTATATTCTTGCATAGACTGAAAATAGTGTGTTTCATGATATGCTTGAGCAAGAAAATGAATTTTCCTTAAACAGGTATTAATTTCGTATTTATTCATTACCCTATTTAATTCCTTAACGGTTGCTTCATATGTTTTATCGCTAGGAGAAGCTCCACTAGAAATTGCTGGAATCCATAAATTAGTATGTTTAAGAACCCCTTTTCTAAGTTCTGTCACAATACTCTTAAATTCCTCAACCGTAAAATCCCGATGACAAAAGCAGGTCGAATAAGGCATTAACCATCCAATCATCCCCAACGGATGCAGATAATACGCTTGCTTATCCGTGTTAAATCCATCCACCTCTAACTTTATCGATAAGTCAGCTATCCGTTTTTCTATTCTCTTCGCAATCTCTTCTTTTCCATTTGCACGGAAAACACCACAAGTTTGATTAAAATCTGCCGTCCGGGTCTTCTTCCATTCGCTATCATGTTTGACAACAATTCCCGTTAATCTTCTTTGTTGCACGGGGGTTAATAATAAGTCCTTGAGCTTTCCTGCCTCAAATACCACGGGCTTGTTTTTATCCTTATCTAAACTAAGTTCGTTCATAATAGACTTAAACACCGGGTCCAATTCATTTTTCTGCTCAGTCGTTAAATCACTTTTCGGGTCGATGTTTTGATGAAGAGGATGTTTGAATATACAAAGCCCATTTCCAGATTGATTAAAAATATTCACACCAGGGAACAATAAACCATGTGTTAAATGGCTACTATCCACATAAATTCCGCCATCTTTATTCTTTTGTGGCAAGCTATACAGATAAGGTTGTACATTGTAATAATCCTTGCCCGTCTTATCCGTTTTCTTCTTCACTGTTTTTTTTGCCACATCCGCTAACGGCACCATGATTTCAACTTTGCTTTTCTCCAGCGCCACCGCTTCATCATTCGCTATGCTATAAAGCTGACTACCTCGTGCGACATATAAAAAGTTAGCTTTTATCCCTTTCTTTTCTCGGTCTTGTTTATAAGCTGCTTCCGCCTTCGCTTTAAATTGCTCAATGTTGTCATAGGTAAACACTTCAAGATGCAATAGCTTTTCGCCACTTTCACCTATTTGGTTATATTCACCCATTAAGCCAAGTTCTTCCCCTGCTTTAACTGCAATCGCTTTGTTTAGTTTAACTTCAACATCAGCTTGCGTATCAATCTTATGCTTGCTTAGAAGAGGAAGACCTTTGATTTGCTCACTTTGCATCTCTTCATAGGACTGATGAAAAATGCGCCAATGCTCACCAGACTTAGGTTTATGCTCAATCGTTTTATTACCCTGTGTTTCTCTATACCACAGCAATTCATCAAACTGTTCTTGCCCCTTCGTATTTCGTCTGACACCAATCGTCACATCATTCTTCAACTCTATACGTGGATTAAGAGGTTGATTTTTTGCATCTCGAATCACTATCTTATTATCTGACGATTTAGTACTCCCCACAATCTCTTCTATTCCACTTTTGTAATCACTTAATTTGGCTGTATGACGATAAAGCGAATAAAACGTCAGCACATTATCTTTCGGATAGGCTACTTCATGTTTCAGTAGAAAAAAGCCCGTAGAATATACCGCACTTTCTTTTGATGATTCAGATTCATTATCGGATTTATATTCACTATCCACTTTATAAGCTATCAGTTTGCCATCGGCTATCGCACAAATCTTGTTATTCTCAAATTCACTGCTTGGAAATTTTGAGGCCCGTAAATGAATGCCTTGATGCCAAAGACCGCTATTATTAAATAAAAAGCGCGCACTTTCATCTCCTGCAAGATGATTAAAGTATTGTTGAGAGAGATTCGTGGTATTGCTTCTCGGTTTAAGTGGGTAAGCGACATGAGGTATTTTCGGGGTTTCTACTTTCTCCGTCTCGGGTGCTGCTTTCTTTTTTTGCTCTGACATAATGAAAACTTCCTTTATTCTTCTTATTGTTTGTAATGAACTATGAAATAATTAAATCTTGAATATCTACCGGTTGTGAGCCATTAGGCTGGGTTTCAAACGGACTCACCCCATCAGCCGCTCCCGCATCTTCCGTAAGTGGTCCCTCAACATACACATTCCCAATCAGCGTAATCCCTTCTTGGTTTAACACAATTTCACCGGCAGGGCCTTGAATATGAACTTCGTCATAGCCTTCTAAATCAAACTGTTGACAAACTTGTTCAAAAAGCTCACCCGCAACCCAGCTGCCATTTTGGGCTATTTCAATAGTTAAATCTTGTCCGACTTTGATGAGGCTATCAGCATGGACATTGACTCGACGGTTATTATTCACATTCAGAATATCGTCTTTTTCTATTTTCGTGATTCGATTACGTCCAATACTGCGTATTTGGTCTCGATTGATAGTCAGGTCTTCATCTTGTCCAACCGTTTCCATTCGGTCATTGCCTATATGGATTGTTTCATTGCGGCCTACTTGCTCCGTGCGGTCATGCCCCACTTGGGTCGTTTCATCATGTTTCACAATATGATTGAGGTCTTTCTCTGCATGAATAAAGACTTCTTCACGACCCATTTCATCTTCAAAACGCAATTCGTTAAAACCATTGCCTTTATGGGTTTTGGATTTTATCGTCATGCGCGTTTTATGTTTGGGAAGCTCGTAAGGGGGCTCGGTGGTACTGTGATAGGTACGTCCTACCACAATCGGTTGGTCAGGGTCACCATTTAAGAATTTCACCAACACTTCATGGCCAATTCGCGGAATCATCATATTACCGTATTGTGCGCCCGCCCAACCTTGCACCACGCGCACCCAACAAGAGCTGTGCTCATCAAAGTTGCCTAATCTATCCCAAGGAAATTGCAGTTTTACTCTTCCCCATTCATCACAATAGATTTCTTCCCCTTCTGGGCCTGTAACATGGGCAACTTGTGTACCACGAATAATTGGACGAGGTTTTAATGGACTGCGCCAAGGCTTGTTGTGTGGAATGAGGAAAAGTGTGTTTTCATAGCGGTTGCCTTCTTCTCCCGCTTCTTCATCTAAGCTGCCCGTTTGCTTACCAAAATGCGCTACTCGCACCACTAACCACTCTTGATTGAAGGCTGAATTGGCATGCCCTTCTAAAGTAAAACCATAACCCGGTACGACACGCATATCATCGCCCGCTGCATTCGCCGTTTCAGAAAGGGCCAGTTCTGACTCTAAACGATAAAGACTAAACGGATTGCCTTGTTCATCTTTCTTATATCGGCCCGGATAGTCATATTTTTCATAAACTGTCGCAGAATTGACCGCACTTTTAAACGTATCACTATCAGTAAGCGCAGATGCCTGTGAATGATGTTGATGTTCGAGGTTGTAATTCGGATTTAAAAAGGTGTAATCTCGTAAGGTTTGGCGGGTTGTCGTCACCTTACGGCAATAGTCAAATCGCCAAAGGCAAGCAAATGAACGGTCCCCTGCGGGCTTCGCATTATAGGTTAATGTGCCAAGAATCGGAGAAGCGATACTTTGATGACCAAAACGCAACTCATGGCTGTCTGCACGATGGTCAAAATAATAATACCAGCCTTCTTCCGCTGCCAAGCGTTCAATAAAGGCTAAATCTGTTTCACGATATTGCACACAATATTCACGCTCCCAATCTGAAGGTAAAGGCTCAAAGGAAACCTTTTCTACACGATTTTTTTGCAATAAAGTGCGGATGATTTTTTCGCTGTTTTGATGTTGGAAGATTCGGCTATCAGATTGAAATGCTGCTCGCGCGAGAGCCGGCTCCACCACCATTTGATAATGCGTACGGACAAACCCTGTTTTCCCCAAACCGAAACTGGTCACAATCCCATTCAAATAACGAACCGGTTGTTCTCCTTGCCAAAAAGTAAAGGTCACGGATTGATCCATACTCACAAAAGAATACTTAAGGAAATATATAATAACTTAATCGTTTATTACTACTGCTTTTCCTATATCATTGGCATATGCCTCTCTTATTGGTAAGGGATTATTTCGAATACGCCTTGCACCATTTGCAATGGTATCGGTTACACCTGAACTTGCGCGATGTTTAAAACCAATAGGTGGCAATGAAGTTTTATCAGCAAAAGAAGATATTGATGAATTATGGGCATATTTAGCCAAAATACTTCTGTGGAAAAAGGTTCTAATATGTAGTTCAGACTGATTATTAAATGCTGTTTGACCTCCAATTAATAATTTTAATGATGAAATATTTGTAGTAGCAATTTCATAATATTCTCTTAATTCTTTCGTCCATTTAAGTAAAATACTCGTATCATCTGGTGAAAATGGGACATCTTGATAGTTTTGAGGAATATCATTAATAAACGGAACATTTTCCATAATAGCCAAATTATACATTGCGACTAATGTTACTTTTTGCAAATCATCAGTCACCTCTCTTGACCCTCTACATAAAATGCGAAAGTTATTATAAGGAGAAGAGTTACCATAAACATTTTCATCAACTTTACATTGCCAATCTTTGCCAAATTGAATGCCATCTTCTGGTTTTCCTAATTTTTTCTCTGCTTGCATTAAATTATTACCAAGAGCATAATCAAATAATGATTCATATTCTACATTTGCATACCCTCCTCCTATATCGGAATGTGCACCTATAAAATAATAAGATAATCCAGCACCTTGCGTATCAGATAAAGGAAAATTTTTCCGATATTCATCTAATGCAATAAAATGTACAATTTTTTCTGCGCTTCGTGGAGATAAATTAAAGTTATAAGGTTCGTAATATCTTGACGGGAAAGTAGCTCCTGACGTTTCGTATTTAATGGTGTCGGTTTCTGTGTCTTCATTAGTAATAGGCTTATAGTTAATGTTATTGCCAGCTAAACCGAAAGAACCAACTGTATCGAATAAACCAACAAACTTAAAGGTAAAAATTAAATCTATATGTTTTCGATACATCTCATTAATAAAATCGCGCGCCATTGCCGCCCCTCGACTAAAACCAAATACATCGATATAGCATTTATACTCTGATTTAGGAAATTGATCCCTTATTTCACTAAGTTTTTCAATCGCTTGATTAATTCGCTGCGCACCTAATGTTCCCGCACCACCTCCTGTCGCATAATCGTCTTCATTATTAATAGTACCAACCCCTTCAATATAGATAGCTTTGATATAAATCAAGCACTCCGTTGGAGTTTTACCTCGTAATATTTCATTATCAGCATACAAACGATAGAGCTTGCCAATATTACTCACACCATTACTACTACGCCCTGCTTCGTCATTGGTCAAATTATTACCTGTACCATCAAAAAACACACCAATTCGAATCACTTTACAACTCATCATTGCTCTCCTCGTTCATGTAACCATTTTCTATAGATGCGTCGTCTATCCTCTTCTGAATTGTAAGGTTTCCATTCCGTATTAAAATCTGGTATATGGCGAGTAACTGGTGGCATACCATCTCTAACTCCACGCAAACTCCAATTATTATATTGGTTTCCTCCCTCATCATAATCTTTTTGCAAGACTTCAAAGCGTAGATAATCATTTATATCAACTAATGGTCCATAGGTGCTACTACTTCTAATTTTCTGAACAATAAAAGCCAAATTTGTTTTCTTTTCAAAATCCAACCCAATAATCGCACAAATAGATGCCATCCTTCCAAGATGATAATCCTGCCGATTTGGATAATATTGTTTAGTAATTTCATCTACTTTTCCTACCCAAGCTAATTGAGTCTGTTCATCGGTATCTTGCCAAAAGCCAGGGTAATAAATCTCCAACATTTTGATAATGTTATGGTGCATTCTTAAGGTATTATCCTGTTCAATGCGCGCCTCTTCTTCATCAGTTAATCGATAAGGTTGGGATAGGTCGAGCATTTTCTTCTCCTGTGATTCCAGTAAACATTGATATTGCACTTCTGCGCAACGACGATTTTTAAAAAACTCTTCTCGAAAATTTCGTTCAGAACACGCACAAAGCGCACAGATAAACAGACTGAAAAGTGCGGTTGATTTTATCCATACTTTTAACATAACCTTATACTCCTTTCACATGAGTATCAAAATCTAGCGTTTCTTTTTGAAACCACTGTAACTGATTGTCTCGATAGCACACAACATGATAAATATCATCAATGCAATCTTTATAATAAAATATAGTTTGATGGCCAAATAAATAAGTACAATGTATAGGTGTGAGTGTTGCTAAAAAATTAGCAAATATTCTCAAATCAAAAAATCGCCTTAAACAGGGTTTATTTTGTGTATCTATCACATGATAAAAATAGCCTAGCCGCTCAACTAATTTATCTAAAGTTAATTCTGATGAAATAAATAATCCCTGTTGATAATCCGATAAATTAAGTAATTCATTTACGGCATTTTCATCAATATCTTTATTTAATTCAATCAAATAGGGGATTACTTCAGCGGCAGCCTGATAATTACCACGATACAAAGGTTCATTGGGTAATAACCACGATTCTAGATTTAACCAAACTTTAGGCATTAAAGCTGCATCAAATAAACCGTATAATTTAATTATGTTATGATTAGGCATTGATTAATATTTATTCCCTTCACTTAATTTCATACAATCAATACAGATCTCTTGCCCTTTATTAGCAACGATCTGTAAAATTTTAACCATATCTGGGTTCCCCGCATCTTCCGTAAGTGGTCCCTCAACATACACATTCCCAATCAGCGTAATCCCTTCTTGGTTTAACACGATTTCACCGCCTGGGCCTTGAATATGGACTTCGTCATAACCTTCTAAATCAAACTGTTCACAAACTTGTTCAAAAAGCTCACCCGCAACCCAGCTGCCATTTTGGGCTATTTCAATAGTTAAATCTTGTCCGACTTTGATGAGGCTATCAGCATGGACATTGACTCGACGGTTATTATTCACATTCAGAATATCGTCTTTTTCTATTTTCGTGATTCGATTACGTCCAATACTGCGTATTTGGTCTCGATTGATAGTCAAGTCTTCATCTTGTCCAACCGTTTCCATTCGGTCATTGCCTATATGGATTGTTTCATTGCGGCCCACTTGCTCTGTGCGGTCATGCCCCACTTGAGTCGTTTCATCATGTTTCACAATATGATTAAGGTCTTTCTCTGCATGAATAAAGACTTCTTCACGTCCCATTTCATCTTCAAAACGCAATTCGTTAAAACCATTGCCCTTATGGGTTTTGGATTTAATCGTCATGCGGGTTTTATGTTTGGGAAGCTCGTAAGGGGGCTCGGTGGTACTGTGATAGGTACGCCCTACCACAATCGGTTGGTCCGGGTCACCATTTAGATATTTCACCAGCACTTCATGACCAATGCGCGGAATCATCATATTACCGTATTGTGCGCCCGCCCAACCTTGCACCACCCGTACCCAACAAGAGCTATGCTCATCAAAGTTGCCTAATCTATCCCAAGGGAATTGCAGTTTTACTCTTCCCCACTCATCACAATAGATTTCTTCACCTTCGGGGCCTGTAACATGGGCAACTTGTGTACCACGAATAATCGGGCGAGGTTTTAATGGACTGCGCCAAGGTTTGTTGTGTGGAATCAGGAAAAGTGTGTTTTCATAGCGGTTGCCTTCTTCTCCCGCTTCTTCATCTAAAGCGCCTGTTTGTTTACCGAAGTGCTCTACACGCACCACCAACCAATCTTGATTGAAGGCTGAATTGGCATGCCCTTCTAAAGTAAAACCATAACCCGGTACGACACGCATATCATCGCCCACTGCATTCGCCGTTTCAGAAACTGCCAGTTCTGACTCTAAACGATAAAGACTGAACGGATTACCTTGTTCATCTTTCTTATATCGGCCCGGATAGTCATATTTTTCATAAACTGTCGTAGAATTGACCGCACTTTTAGAGGTGTTACTATTCGTAAGCTATGATGCTTACTAATCTTTAAAAGAAAAAAAATAACCGCACTTTAAACATATAAAGTGCGGTCAATATTTTATTATTTTTTTACGGATTTCGGTAAATTGGTTTCTAAATCCAGTCCATTATCCACCCGAAGTCCTGCCTGATTCGCCAGTTTCTGCATCAGTGCCTCACTCGGTTTAGGCGGGGCTTCCCCTTCATACCAACGCTGGAAGGCGATTTTACCGTCCCATTTCGGTAATTTTGCCGGGGGTAACGGTACAATTTCGTCTAAGTCGGGGACTTTGGGTTGAAGATAATCATACTTAGCCAAATAATTCCAAATAATGTCATAACGTCTAGATCGCTCTTCATCTGGGGCTAAATCAAGAAAATCAAGACGATTATCCTTGGTTGTTTGTTGACTAAACCCTCCTCTAAGCGTACTTGCTGACATTGCATCGCCATTTTTAACACCTTGATAAAACACCTTTACTGCTTCAGAGTATTTTTTATCTGACTGAAGAGATATACCTAAATTGATCGACGCTTCTCCCAATCCTTGCTCCGAAGCGCATGCCCACAACTGTTTAACTAAATTTAAGCGATACTTAAAGGCCTCTTTCGTCTCTTCTTCATCCTCTATATCCGCCAACATTTCAGCCACTGTATATTGTGCTTCACGGCTCCCTAAATCCGCTGCTTTTCTCAAATAAGCATATTTGCCGCCCTCTTCGGTACGTACTCCATAATCTTCATCCAAATAACCATATAGATTATAGTAGGCTGTCGCCGGCAATTGTTTTGCCAGTTCTTCATTGAGATTATGCACTTCCGTTTGCGGCATATCGGTGCTAATGCGCCCGGTATTTAACAGATATTGCAACCGCACATTAGCTTTATAATCGCCATTAGCCGCAGCAATGCGGTAATAACGGGCTAAGCCATTCCACACATCATCGCCTTTTTCACCGGTCCACATATTATGTAAGTCATGATAAAGGGCATAGTTATATAATTGTTGAGTTTCTTCTGAGAGTGGTGGTTGAACTTCTTTTTTACACGTAAATTGCAATGCTGCCAACTGTTCTAATTGTGCCATTTGTGTTTTCCTTTGTTGTTCTTTTTCCTTTATATGGCAGCGCTCAGGGCGCGGACCAGAAGGTCCCCCTCCCAGAAATATTGGGTTACATTCTAAATAGCGATATAAAAAGAACAGCCCAATAATGCTAGCTAACAATAAAACCAGTAAAATTTTAAAACACTTTTTCATTGGTCACCCTATTAGAACAACATCTCAAATAAAACCGCACTTTAAACATATAAAGTGCGGTCAATATTTTATTATTTTTTTACGGATTTCGGTAAATTGGTTTCTAAATCCAGTCCATTATCCACCCGAAGTCCTGCCTGATTCGCCAGTTTCTGCATCAGTGCCTCACTCGGTTTAGGCGGGGCTTCCCCTTCATACCAACGCTGGAAAGCGATTTTACCGTCCCATTTCGGTAATTTTGCCGGAGGCAATGGCACAATTTCGTCTAGGTCGGGGACTTTGGGTTGAAGATAGTCATAACGTGATAAATATGAACTGATCATGTGATAACGTTTTACACGCTCATCGTCAGGAGAAACATCAAGGAAATTAAGATTATCTGCTTGCACCTCGCTTTCAAAAGCATGAGAAAGCACTAACGCAGATATGGAATCACCATTTTTAACTCCTTGATGGGAAACCTTCAATGCCTCATCATATCTTTTATCAAGTCTAAGAAAAGATCCTAAATTTCCTGAGGCCTCACCAAGCCCTTGTTCCGATGCACATGCCCACAACTGTTCAACAAGATTCAAACGAAATTTAAAGGCTTCTTGAGTTTCCTCACTATCTTCTATGTCCGCCAGCATTTCAGCCACTGTATATTGTGCTTCCCGACTTCCTAAATCTGCCGCTTTTCTCAAATAAGCATATTTGCCACCCTCTTCGGTACGTACACCATAACCCACATCCAAATAACCATACAGATTATAGTACGCCGTCGCCGGCAATTGTTTTGCCAGTTCTTCATTGAGATTATGCACTTCCGTTTGCGGCATATCTGTGCTAATGCGCCCGGTGTTTAACAGATATTGCAACCGCACATTAGCTTTATAATCGCCATTAGCCGCAGCTATGCGGTAATAACGGGCCAAGCCGTTCCATACTTCATCCTCTTTATCTCCCGTCCACATATTATGTAAATCGTGATAAAGGGCGTAGTTATATAATTGTTGAGTCTCTTCTGAGAGTGGCGGAAGTTCTTCTTTTTTACACGTAAATTCCAATGCTGCCAACTGTTCTAATTGTGCCATTTGTGTTTTCCTTTGTTGTTCTTTTTCCTTTATATCGCAGCGCTCAGGGCGCGGACCAGAAGGTCCCCCTCCCAGAAATATTGGGTTACATTCTAAATAGCGATATAAAAAGAACAACCCAATAATGCTAGCTAACAATAAAACGAGTAAAATTTTAAAACACTTTTTCATTGGTCACCCTATTAGAACAACATCTCAAATAAAACCGCACTTTACAATCTAAAGTGCGGTCAAAATTTTTGTTATTTTTTTACTTCTCTTGGTAACCCCGTTTCTAAATCCAACCCAGTATCCACTCGAAGTCCTGCCTGATTCGCCAGTTTCTGCATCAGTGCCTCACTCGGTTTAGGCGGTGCTTCCCCTTCATACCAACGCTGGAAGGCGATTTTACCATCCCATTTCGGTAATTTTGCCGGGGGTAAGGGCACAATTTCGTCTAGGTCGGGGACTTTGGGTTGAAGATAATCATACTTAGCCAAATAATTCCAAATAATGTCATAACGTCTAGATCGCTCTTCATCTAGAGCTAAATCAAGAAAATCAAAACTATCCTTACTTGTTTTTTGACTAAATGCTCGTTTAAGAACTGACGCAGATATAGAGTCCCCGTTTTTTACGCCTTGATGGTAACTCTTTACCGCTTCTGCATATTTCTTACTTAATTTAAAGCTTGATCCTAAATTAGATGATGCATCTCCTAATCCTTGTTCCGATGCACAAGTCCGCAACTGCTTAACAAGCTTTAAACGATATTTAAAAGCTTCTTCAGTCTCCTCACTATCTTCTATATCCGCCAACATTTCAGCCACGGTATATTGTGCTTCACGACTCCCTAAATCCGCCGCTTTTCTCAAATAAGCATACTTGCCGCCCTCTTCGGTACGTACACCGTAACCTTCATCCAAATAACCATATAGATTATAGTAGGCTGTCGCCGGCAACTGTTTTGCCAGTTCTTCGTTGAGATTATGCACTTCCGTTTGTGGCATATCGGTACTAATCCGCCCAGTGTTTAACAGATATTGCAACCGCACATTGGCTTTATAATCCCCATTAGCGGCGGCAATGCGGTAATAACGGGCTAAGCCGTTCCATACTTCATCCCCCTTATTTCCCGTCCACATATTATGCAAATCGTGATAAAGGGCGTAGTTATATAATTGTTGAGTTTCTTCCGAAAGTGGCGGAAGTTCTTCCTTTTTACACGCAAATTCCAATGCTGCCAACTGTTCTAATTGTGCCATTTGTGTTTTCCTTTGTTGTTCTTTTTCCTTTATATCGCAGCGCTCAGGGCGCGGACCAGAAGGTCCCCCTCCCAGAAATATTGGGTTACATTCTAAATAGCGATATAAAAAGAACAGCCCAATAATGCTAGCTAACAATAAAACCAGTAAAATTTTAAAACATTTTTTCATCAATCTTTCCTTGAAACCGTCGGATTAGGTCTAAAAAATTGACGTAAAGGATAAAGCGGTTTTACATTTCCTGATACCTTTGACTCTCGATTATCTTTTATTAATTCTCCCCATACATAAAATGCATTCATTGCCACATTATAATCATGCATCCCATCCGGATTGGCTGCAGCATTTTTCTTGGTATGCAAACTCCATAACCGTTTGCGTAAATCATGTGCGACCTCGCCTGTTTGTAAAATAATGCCCAATTCGGTATCCTTTTCCATACTGCGCGTATTCAGATTTGCCGAGCTGATAATGGTGAAGGTGTCATCCATAATCGTCACTTTCGAATGCACATACACTTCCTGCCAAGCATTATCTGCCACCAAAGTGCAAATATGCGCTTTGATACCCGGTGTGTCTTTAAATTCATAACCTAGTTTTTGCGTAAATTGACGATCTTCTTCCGGTTCAGCAATATCACCTTTTTTGATCTTTTGTTTTTCGTTCTCTAAGTCTTTTTTACGAGACTCAATCTCGGCATCTAGCGCCTTTATCCTAGCTTTTCTCGTTTCATCCAATGGTCCTGGAACCCCCAAAGTCCCTTTGGGATTGGATAAAGCTATTCTAGATTTTTCTGTCTCTAACTCTTCTAAGTTTACGTTTCTAGCCACATTCGGCATCACATCCTGACGTCCTAACAATTTCAACATATTATTAGTAGTAAATGTACCTGAACCGATACCACTGTCCGATGAATTTGTAACAACAAACCAATGAATGGGACCAGGTCTGCCTTTTCTCATGTTTTTCCAATGAGATAAAAACTCTTCAGCTAATACAGGCCAACGGAAATATTGATTTTCAGTATAGATATAACTCGTTGTTTGTTGGATATTTTTTAAATAAACTTTCATAATATCCTTCACTCTAGGTTTATCGTAGGTACGTACTATCTGAGCCTGTAATGTCATTCCGTCCATTCCCATATTGGGGTTAGGTTTAAAACTACTACGCTGAATGCCTTTTCTATCTTGAGTTAAATTTTCGCTCGAATCATAGTATCCTCGATTATCGAAAAAACCATCTCTATCCCAAGATTGACAAAAGTTATAATTTAAATCCCATAGTACTTCCCCAGTTACAATACTTGATACATCTTGTAGGGGCGTATTAACATTTTTCCCTGCATTAGCAGCCTCTAAATTTCCGTAGATATGAGTACTACGATCCCAATAGTTATCCAACATATTGTGCTCCATCACAAAACCAACTGCTTGTTCGGGCTTTTTATAGTCAATTAAAACCATTTTTTGATGGTGTGTAGATGCCGCACTCAATGCTAATTCAGCAAGCCAGGGTAAATTCTTATCAGAATATCCTCCATTTGTTATATCGTTAAATAACGTTACCCGTCTGTTTTTATACTGAATTTTTTTTAAGCGTTCTTGATCTTTTGAAATTTTCCATAAATAAGGAAATCTTGCTTTATATTTCTCTTCTAATTCAGATGCGATTTTATCAAGTTTCTCACTATCTCCATCTGGCGAATTACGAATCCTATCAAATGTTGTATGAAACTCCCCTCTAATTGCTTCATACCAATAAGCATCATATTCCATTTGTTCCTGAGAAATTTCCTTCGCAGCTCGACCATAACCAATATAATGTTTATTCCCCAAATTTGCAGCATCTTCGGAGGTTGTTTGCACATCACCCCACATACTCCAAACAAGAAGTCTTACTTTTACATTGTTTAAGGCCATCTTAATAAGAAGATCACCTATTCGTAAAAATTTACCGTCTTTTTTTCGTTTAAAGTACATAGAAGGCTGAAACCCCCAAATTGCAATATCTATGGAAGAACTTGCATTCTCTATTTTGTCATAGATAGCCCCAAAAGCTTCCTCTCCATTAATTAATGCCCTGAATGTGGCTGGAACTGGCTTACTATGTGCATCTGACATGCTAGGTTCAAACTCTTTTTTATCTTCCTCAGATAAAAACCAACTCAATCCAACTTTTGCCTTTGGCATATATTTGGAAGCTGGAATTTGAATAGGCTTTTTTGTTACATCAGTCATTCTATAACCCTTTCTTACACTAGTTTTCCAATTAATTTTGCGTAGTTCTTAGCTTCTTCAAGCGCTTCTTTTGTATCTTTTCCTGGATCTAAATAGAAGCCATGACTCATTATCTCATCCTTATCCGAATCATTGACAAACTCCTCAATCATCGGAATTTCATAATGAATCCCATTAATAAATTTGACTTCATATTTTTCTACATTTTCTTCATGTGTAATTTCAATCTCACCCTTATCATCCGTCATACCCTTTCCGATTTCTTTCCCATCTGCATATAACGTATAAGGCATACCAATTAGTGGCTGTTCAGAGTGTGGAGATAAGAAAAATTGTATCTGCATTAAAGGTGAATTTGGTGTATGGTTTTCTGTTTCGAAACGTGTCACCCCATCTGCCGCCCCCGCATCTTCCGTAAGTGGTCCCTCAACATACACATTCCCAATCAGCGTAATCCCTTCTTGGTTTAACACGATTTCACCGCCTGGGCCTTGAATATGGACTTCGTCATAACCTTCTAAATCAAACTGTTCACAAACTTGTTCAAAAAGCTCACCCGCAACCCAGCTGCCATTTTGGGCTATTTCAATAGTTAAATCTTGTCCGACTTTGATGAGGCTATCAGCATGGACATTGACTCGACGGTTATTATTCACATTCAGAATATCGTCTTTTTCTATTTTCGTGATTCGATTACGTCCAATACTGCGTATTTGGTCTCGATTGATAGTCAGGTCTTCATCTTGTCCAACCGTTTCCATTCGGTCATTGCCTATATGGATTGTTTCATTGCGGCCTACTTGCTCCGTGCGGTCATGCCCCACTTGGGTCGTTTCATCATGTTTCACAATATGATTGAGGTCTTTCTCTGCATGAATAAAGACTTCTTCACGACCCATTTCATCTTCAAAACGCAATTCGTTAAAACCATTGCCTTTATGGGTTTTGGATTTTATCGTCATGCGAGTTTTATGTTTGGGAAGCTCGTAAGGGGGTTCTGTGGTACTGTGATAGGTACGCCCTACCACAATCGGTTGGTCCGGGTCACCATTTAGATATTTCACCAGCACTTCATGACCAATGCGCGGAATCATCATATTACCGTATTGTGCGCCCGCCCAACCTTGCACCACGCGCACCCAACAAGAGCTATGCTCATCAAAGTTGCCTAATCTATCCCAAGGAAATTGCAGTTTTACTCTTCCCCATTCATCACAATAGATTTCTTCGCCTTCAGGGCCTGTAACATGGGCAACTTGTGTACCTCGAATAATCGGACGAGGTTTTAATGGACTGCGCCAAGGTTTGTTGTGTGGAGTCAGGAAAAGTGTGTTTTCATAGCGGTTGCCTTCTTCTCCCGCTTCTTCATCTAAGCTACCTGTTTGTTTACCCGAATGCTCTACTCGCACCACTAGCCAATCTTGATTAAACGCTGAATTGGCATGCCCTTCTAAGGTAAAACCATAACCCGGTATAACACGCATATCATCGCCCACTGCATTCGCCGTTTCAGAAAGGGCCAGTTCTGATTCTAAACGATAAAGACTGAACGGATTGCCTTGTTCATCTTTCTTATATCGTCCCGGATAGTCATATTTTTCATAAACTGTCGCAGAATTGACCGCACTTTTAGACGTGTCACTATCAGTAAGCGTCGATGCCTGTGAATGATGTTGATGTTCGAGGTTGTAATTCGGATTTAAAAAGGTGTAATCTCGTAAGGTTTGGCTAGTTGTCGTCACCTTACGGCAATAGTCAAATCGCCAAAGGCAAGCAAATGAACGATCCCCTGCGGGCTTCGCATTATAGGTCAATGTGCCAAGAATCGGAGAAGCGATACTTTGATGACCAAAACGCAACTCATGGCTATCTGCTCGATGGTCAAAGTAATAATACCAGCCTTCTTCCGCCGCCAAGCGTTCAATAAAGGCTAAATCTGTTTCGCGATATTGCACACAATATTCGCGTTCCCAATCCGAAGGTAAAGGCTCAAAAGAAACCTTTTCTACGCGATTTTTTTGCAATAAAGTGCGGATGATTTTTTCGCTGTTTTGATGCTGGAAGATTCGGCTATCAGATTGAAATGCTGCTCGCGCGAGAGCTGGCTCCACCACCATTTGATAATGCGTGCGAACAAACCCTGTTTTCCCCAAACCGAAACTGGTCACAATTCCATTCAAATAGCGAACCGGTTGTTCACCTTGCCAAAAAGTGAAGGTCACGGATTGATCCATTAATGCTGAAAATGAAATATTCGGATCAAAACTTGATAACATAAGCTCTAACCGAAATGGCTCTGAAAGCCCTTCAGTCAGCTTAAAACTGATCACATCAAAAGTATGTTTTTCACCGGCATCAAGGGTGTAACGGTAGTCGGATTGAACAGCCATGATTATCCTTTATTTAACGCGTAAAATATCGCCTAGTATAATGTAATTTCATCTATTTCTAAATAGTAAAAATAGTTGTAGTAAATTTCTATATAAAAAAATAAAATACCTAAGTTTATTTATCTTTCAAATGCTTTATTAAACATAAGGATCTCAAATAATGATCAAAATTAACTTAGCCGCGACACTAGGTGCATTAAATGATGTTTCTAAATTAATGTTAGAAGAATCTGCCGCTTATGCAATTAGTTGTGGTGAATCAGAAGTGCTTCCAGCCCATTTATTACTTAAGTCATTGGAAAATCCATTCTCAGACGTTCGCTTTATTTTAAATAAACTTAACATTTCTCACGAAGAATTGACCGCACTTTTACTCAGCAAAACGCAAACATCTCACACCAATATTGACTCTGTACCAAGCTTCTCGCCATTATTGATTGAAATGTTGCAAGAAGCATGGTTACTCGGATCACTTGAATTTGAACAGACACAAATTCGCAGTGCAAGTATTTTCTTAGCATTAACATTGAATGCCTCTCGCTATTTACCAACTGCTGTTGCGAGCTACTTAAATCAAATTAACAAAGAAACATTACGCCAATCTTTACTGGTATTTGCTAAAGGCTCTGCAGAATCTCAAATCACACAAGAAAATACCGCGGCCCCTTCAGTTGTACATACAGACCAATCTGATTTAGCACGTTTTGCTGAAAATTTAACGGCTAAAGCCTCTGCAGGTAACATTGATCCCGTTCTCGCTCGAGACAAAGAAATTGATCTGATGATCGATATTCTTTCACGCAGAAGAAAAAACAATCCGATTGTAGTGGGTGATGCGGGTGTCGGTAAAAGTGCATTAATTGAAGGATTAGCATTACGCATCGTCAATAAACAAGTTCCGCCACATTTACAAAATGTTGAACTTTGGAGCCTAGATCTTGCCGCTTTACAATCTGGCGCATCAATCAAAGGGGAATTTGAAAAACGTTTAAAATCGGTGATTGATTTTGTAAAAAATAGCACAACACCGATTGTGCTTTTTATTGATGAAGCCCATACACTTATTGGTGCAGGCGGTAGCGAAGGTGGTAACGATGCAGCCAACCTTTTAAAACCGGCTCTTGCTCGTGGTGAGCTTCGCACAATTGCAGCGACGACTTGGTCTGAATATAAAAAATATGTAGAACGCGATCCTGCGCTATCCCGTCGTTTCCAATTAGTGAAAGTGGACGAACCATCTATTGAAGAAAGTATTGTCATTCTACGTGGTTTAAAACCGCTCTACGAAAAAGCACATGGTGTTTATATCACGGGTGAGGCACTTGAAACAGTAACAAAATTATCTGCGCGTTATATTGCAGCGAAAAAGCTTCCGGATAAAGCCATCGATATTTTAGACACGGCTTGCGCTCGCGTTTCTACAGCAAAAGACACGCCACCAAAACGCTTAAGCTACTTAGATAATAAGATCCATGAAATCAATGTTGCCATCGCTGAATTTGATCGTGATTATCAGCTAGGTGAAACAGTTGATAGTACAGTGAAAACAAAACTAGAAAATCAACTCACTGAATTAGCCGAAGAAAAAAATGTGCTTTCTTCTCGATTTGAATCTCAAAAAGCATTAGTAGAAGAAATTTTATCCTTACGAACCAAGCTCTCTGATTCTGAAACAGAATATACTGAAGAAGAACGTCAAGAATTGATCGCTCAATTACAAGCGAAAAAATCGGAATATGAAGCAATTAAACCTGAAGAATGTTTAATTCATGCTGAAGTGGGAAGCAAACAAATTACTGCGGTAATTGCTGATTTAACAGGCATTCCTGTAAATAGCATGACGGGTGATGAACTTACAAAACTCACTGAGCTTCCTGATATTCTTAATGACAATATTAAAGGTCAATCTCAAGCCATTGAGCAAATTCACAAAAACTTGCTCACTGCGATGGCGGACTTACGCCGTGCCGGCACCCCATTGGGGGCATTATTGCTTGTTGGACCGAGTGGTGTGGGGAAAACCGAAACAGCAATTCAAATTGCAGAACATATCTTTGGGGGCAAACAATTCCTGACCACCATCAATATGTCAGAATACCAAGAAAAACATACTGTTTCACGTTTAATCGGTTCGCCTCCAGGTTATGTGGGCTATGGTGAAGGTGGTTTACTGACTGAAGCTATTCGCCAAAAACCTTATTCTATCGTGCTATTAGATGAAGTAGAAAAAGCCCATCCAGATGTGCTTAACTTGTTCTATCAAGCCTTTGATAAAGGCGAACTCGCAGATGGCGAAGGTCGTTTAATTGACTGTAAAAATATTCTCTTTATGCTCACCTCAAACTGTGGTTTCGATGCTGCAAATGATCAGTTTGCCGTGAAAAGTGATGAAGAGTTGCGTCGTTCGCTTCTCACATTCTTCAAACCGGCGTTACTGGCTCGCATGCAAATTGTGCAATATCACTATTTAACGACAGATGTAATGCAACGCATTGTAAAAGCAAAATTAGCGAAATTAGAGAAATTAATCGCTGAGCGTTATAAAGCGACCGTTACTATCGCAGAAAACATTCTTAAACACATTGAACAACAATGTGAAGCTGATACAAATGGTGCGCGTTTGGTCGATGCAATTCTTGAAGGACAACTTTTACCACCGTTTTCCTTAGCCCTGCTTCAACGCATCGCTAGTGGTGAGAAAATGTCAAATATCACGATCAATTTTGAGAATGGTGAATACCAAGTTGATATTGCGTAATTCATGATATAAAACATCTAAAAATTTGACCGCACTTTGGCTTTCATTCATAAAGTGCGATCATCTTTTAAGTTATCTAAAGATTTATATTTCAACCTTTAGATTTGAACTGCACAGCAGTTATTGCTATGATTTCAGAAGGCATTTTGCCTCTTCAATCATTTTAAAAGGAACATTATGTCTGTATCCCTTTGGATTTCCACTGCATACCTACAACAATCTCCAAGTACGGATAAATTTGTCGCATTATTGGCTTTTGCCGATAGCCGAGAAACATTTGAGCAGCTTGTAAAAACCACCTTTAATTCAGAACAAACGCATTATCAATATCAATTATCCCCTCTGAAAGCTGAAATCTTTTTTCAACGACATGGGCAAATGTGGCTTGCGTATCAAGCTAATGGATTAAAAGAAGGTGAAGTACGGGTAGTAGAATTAGTTGGGGATAAACCAAAAGAAAACTTTGCTAGCGAGACTAATTACTTACTTTGTCATCAAATCAACAATGTGGAATTGCTAGATAGACAGTTTGGGCGCCACCCGCAAATCTTTGCACCTGATGAGATTTTTAAGCTGCTCTTCCCTAACACACCGATTCCGCCCGATATGACTCAACTGGGTTGGTCTGAAAATCACCAGGAACCGGTTTTCCCCTCGCCCGTTTGGGATGAAAACACATTAAAAAAAGATATCACACTATTTGGTGAACCATTACCTGAATTAAAATGTTATTTCATTTTAGATGCGAATAAACATAAACTTTTAGAACCAGAAAGCTTTCACTGTAGAATTGAAAACCTATTCCAAGGCGAGTTTGCGGAAATCACCAAAGAAATAGGCCCTTATTTAGTCGAAGTTATCCCTTCCCCAGACTATAAAGCTGAGAGCGAATTAATGGGCTTGTTTAGTGATGAAGGGGCAATGACAAGATTCAATTGGCATGAAGAGTTAGGCATTTTTATCCACTCCCGTTATGATTTTGATACCGTATTACACCATCTTCGCCACTTTCCAGTAATGAAAGACGAAAATGGAAAGTGGTTTTTCTTCCGTTTTTATGACCCCAAAGTATTACGTAATTATCTAGATGTTATCGCCACCAGCCCCGAAAAACTTAATAAGTTTTTTGGTTATGAAAAGCGCATTATTCATGCTTTTGGCTCTGGCATTGGAGACAGTTTTTATTATTATCAAATTAAAGCATTACCAGAAGACACTAGAAACATTCCCATTATCCTAACTGATTTTGAAATAAAAGGATTTAAAGATAAAAAGTGGCTGGAAACGAGAGAAAAAATGGTTGGATATATTTTAAAAACTTATCCTCATGTTTATTCCCCTCTGGAGCAAGAACAATTAATTAAACATTTAGATGAAGCTAGAAACAAAAACTATATTTACGAAACAGCAATCGTGCAATATGCTGTTGCCAAACAAAGTGCGGTGAAAAACGGACGAGATTTTGCAACACTTGAAAAACAATTAGAACAAGAGTTCCCCGCACCCTTAGCCCGTGCAATACAATTATTTAATCTCTTAAATTTGGAACAAGAAAATGGCAAATAAAGAACAAGATTATGTACCACAAGCAAAACCTGCCGATGAAGCGACCAAACCATGCCAAGAATTTATTCGACTTTATCCCACAAGATTGACATTGACCGATAAGGCGTTTGAAAAAATCAGAACGGAAGGAACAGCTCCCGTTATGCCAAAAGGCATACCAACAGCTGGTGATGATTATGAGCTGCGCCGTTTGCGTAGTGGCTATATTTATATATTGGCAGAGAATGCAGAGTCTGATTGTTTTTCCATCACCGGTGAAGCGGAAAATGGGCAGGCTTGGTATATTTATGAGTATTCTCATACTGATAATAGCCAAGGATTCTTGCAACTCGATAAAACTGATTTTTATTATCTGATAGAGAGAACTGAAGAAGAATTTAAACCAGAGAATTCCTCACAAAATGATTCTGATGAAGATGAACAAGAGATTACTCCAGAGGATAAAGTAGACCTAGAAGAAATTACAGTAAAAGGCGAAAAAGGCACATTTATTTTACCGGAATATATCTCATTGAATTCGGCAATATCAAAGATTCATATCATGTATTCCGATTTTGAGTTACCTTATAGTTTGCTAAAAGAAATTGAAAAATCACCGGATAGTAGAGCATCGTGGATGAGAGAAATTAATCTTCAGGCACCATCGGGAGCTGCAACCGACCTTCAACAATTAACTGATGTAGTAGCAGATTTTTCGTTGAAAGATCTCACCATGGAAAATCAAGTTTCCAATAGCTATCGCTATACACCAATCGGTAGATTAAAAAATTGGCAAGATGTTTCTGAACGACTTACCTACGGCAAAGGTGTTATTGTTGCACTGGAAGATCCTATCGGCACAATCCGTGATCTGGCTCGCTATCAGGGCTATTTAGACGAACAACGGGGAAAAATATTAACCAAATATGAATATGCTATTAGAACCGCAAGTTTTATTCATTCCCATGCACAAGATAAAATCTTATACAATTTTAAACAACAAAAAGAAAGACATGACGCAGTTAAGGATGTCATTGATAATAAAAACCCTTGGTATACTGGCTTTACTAAGGAGTGGGAGCAGTTATATAAAAAACCGATGAAAGCGCCTGTTCCTCAGGTAATCTCATTAGAACAATCCTATAAGCACTACACCAAAGTTGCACCAGTTCATTTGGCAAAAAATAGTCACAACGATATATTTTCATTGCTAAAACAAGAACTCAATCTGGAAGATATTCCAGGCGAAAATGCTATTCATAAAATGGCTAATCTTCCTGGATTGTACGGTAAGCATTTTAAATCTGTTGTGGAAGCTCATATTAAATTAATTGATGCTAATCACGCTCGATTTGAAATATTAGCCTCTCTTCTGGATAAAGAAGATACTTCTGCCGTTTATGCGGCAAATGCCTTTTATTTATATACACACGGGCTACTTTGGGGACTGGATATTTCGTCTTATGGTTTTAATGCGTCAAGCGCAGCCTTGGGCAACGAAATGGAAGTGACCTATGAGCCTGCCGGGTTCCAAGTAGGTAACGAATCGATTCAAATGCTACAAAACCTCGTTAAGTTGCTGAATAAATCCTTGGAAATGGTGACAATATTGGCAAAAAGCAGTAATTTCGCTATTTCCTATTATGATTTAGTTGTAGAGGTACTCATCAGTAAACATAGTGCATTGGCAAATCCAAATAATGTTAAAAAAGTAGGACAAAGCACTCACTTTGTAAAGTGGAAGCGGGTATATGAAGTCAATCCTGTCACCGGGCGGTATTCTTACACAGACAAATTTGTGGCCTCGCCTAACAGCATGAAAGAAAAAATTCTCAATACTGTAAAAAACTCTCATTCTGTACCATCGGAATATGCCCATTTTCATGTGGGAAGCGGGTTAGTGAAATTGCAAATGTTAGAGGTGATTATCGGCTTTTTTAATACCCAAAAATACCGAACCGCAGAAGGACAGTTGGCTAATGACCCGTTCTTGGCTGCCGCACTCGCCTTAGGCGGAGCAAAATCCACACCGATTTTAGATAAATTTAAGGCGAAAGTGGATAAAAGCAAAAGCACGGTGAAAGCCGACCTCGTTAATTCGGGGGGCAAACCCCACAGGCAAAACCTCAAATTGATGAATTTTAAAATCCAATCTCTTTCGCAAATGTCCACTATCAGACAAATTGCAAGTAGACTCATCAGTGTGAATTCAGCATTGGTTTTCTTAAATTCACTGGTGGAATATGGCAACTGGTATGAATCACGATATAAAAATGATGCTTTAGGACAATATGGTGCCATGCTGCGCGGTTTTGGCGGACTAACTGCCGGTGTTTCGTATGGGGTGCTAGGCTTGTTGGCGGAAAATGCCCTCGCGGTTACGGGTGTTGCCGCAGCCGTGCCTGTTGCGTTATGGGTTGGCTTGGCGGCAGTAGTGCTTGGCTCGATTATGGGGCTTTTATCGAAAGATGATATGGACAGCTGGATGGAGAATAGTTTTTGGGGAGGAAGCCCTAATTATTGGGGCAATCCAATTAGAGGGTATGAGTGGGATAGAAAGCGTATTGATGATTTCTTGGATTTAGTTAAAAAAAGTCAATTCCAGTACATTGAAAATAATAATGGACTTAGTTTATCTGAAGCGTCACAAGAAGTATTTAAGAATTATGAAATCGAATTACAACGTTATTTCGCCTTTAAAGAAAATATCAAACTTTCCAAATATGAATCACCGAATGCTGTGTTGGTTGAACACTCTTCCATTAACAATAACGCCATGGCGCAATCCATACGAGTGGATTCGCAAATCACGGTAATGACGGAATATGCACATTATTCATCGACCCAACAACCGGAACGCATCGTTTTTATTGAAAACGGCAAAGCGGTGATCTATTTTCCAAGCCCTTGGAAAGGTATCTCTTGGGCGATTACCGGCACCCGTAAAGAAAAAGCCAAAATGGAGACAATTGATCCGAGTTCAGTAAAAAATATTCGCCTGAAAGTGTATCTTGCCGATTATCAAGGCTCTGGCAATAAAATCAGTTCTGACTTAACCACCATTCCAATGAAGTGAGTGCAATATGAATCAAAATAAAGCATACAAATCTTTAAAATATTCCATCCGTCAATGTGGAGAAGATGAAATCGAAATCCGCAATTCTTTTTTTGACGGTTATACTCGAGGATTTATTCGGCTCTTATTTATCGGTATTTTTTGCATGAGTTGGTATCAAAATGCCAAATATAAACAACCGCCTTTTTCCTATGAAATTGCTGCAATAAAGGAAGATTTTGATGCAGTTTTTTTTCCTGATAAAGGAATTACTGAATTATATGAGGAACATATAAAAATAAGATCAGATCCTGAATTTATTAGAGACTTTCCAAATGCAAAGATTAAATCATATGAAGAATTTAGAAAACCTTACATAGAGCGGGATAAATGGAACAGAATTCGATTTTTCTTCCACCCAATTTGGATGGCATTCCTGCTATTTTTATTCTGTCTGCCGCGCCCGCGTGGAATCCGAGTAAACCGTAAAAAACGGATTATTTATGCACCAATTTTAAACGGCACCTATCGCGTCGCCTTTGTGCCGAAGGAAGGTGACCCGCTGGGCGGCGTAGTCTATTCCTGTTATGGCCCACACCCTTTGGGCGGGGAAAGTTTATACTCTTTTGTGATGGCCATTCGGGAAGAGAAGAACATGCTTCCCTCTCGTCATTATTTGGGGGTGTATCCGTCGGTGACTTCCAAGCAAAGCATTGATATTTTAAACGCCATTCGAGCTTATCTCACAGAAGATAACCCTGAATTTTTAAAACACATTAAACCCCGTTTTAGTGTGTGGCACTATATTATCACCATCCCATTTTGCAATGCTCTCGCCATTCCTGTACCGTTTAACCGAGGTAAAGCTGATGCGGCTATTGAACAAGCCCTAGCAGAATGGAATAAAAAAACGAATAATCAAAAACAAAAATGGTTTAAATCCATCGCCGAAGAACAAAAACTGATTAACGAAGAACACTCGGCGGAAGGGTTGGACAATCAGGAGAAATAAGTCGTTAAAAACAAAAGTGCGGTGGAAATTTTAGGTGTTTTAAAAAAAACGCCCCTAAAAATGACCGCACTTTTATTTGAGATGAATAAAGAAAATATGCCAGAGAAACAAAAAGAAAAAGATTTGATTGATAAAATAAGTGAATTTTTTATTAATCCAAACAAAGATATTGCCTACTCCATTCGTAAACGGGGTGAGGGTGAGGATGAAATTGAAATTCGAGATTCGATTTTTGATGGGTATGCTCGTGGGTTTATTCGCTTTGTTTTAATTGGCATGACTCTCATTAACGTATTTCATGGTTCATCCGGCATTCCATTTTATAGCCAATATCTCGAGGCAAAAAGTGATTATGAATGGGCTTTTAATCCAGATAAACCAGCTAGGGAACAATATTTAAGATATAAAGAAACAGCGCAATTTCAATATGAAATGGATCAAAAAGAAGGATATTCATTTGTTTCACCACCAAAATCTTATGATGAATATAAAAAAGATATTCTCATTGGCTCTCCACTAAAAGACTTTGTTTTAGACATCATTATGATCCCCTTTGTGCTATTTGCCTTTTTCCTCCCCCGACCACGTGGTTTTCGTGTCAATCGCAAAAAACGGGTGATTTATTGGCAAACCATCTTCGGCAGCCATGCTATTGCTTTCGTACCAGAACAAGGTGACCCGCTAGGCGGAATCAATTACAGCCGTTTCGGCTTGTATGCGTTTGGTGGGCATGAACGTTTTTCATTGCAACTTTGGATTGACGACTACCTTTCCAAACGTCGCATCACTGCCCTGTTCGGCGTATATCCAAGCCCAAGCTCGGAACATAACGCCCAAATCCTACGCGCTATTCGTGCCTATCTTACGGAAGATAATCCCGAGTTTTTAAAGTATGTTGGCAGAGATTTTAAAAACTTCGGGTTAAAATTTAACATTGCTTTATGTAATGCCTTTGCACTGCGTGTACCGTTTAGTCGTAAAAAAGCCGACCGAGCCATTGACCTGGCGCTTGCCGAATGGAACAAGAAAACCCCGAATCAAAAACAAGGCTGGTTCAACGAACGCCGAGCAACACAAAAACTCATCAATGAACGTCATTTGCGGGAAGAATTAGATAACGAAGTAAAATAAACCAATTTAAAACAAAGTGCGGTAAAATTTTCAACGTTTTAAAACGCTTAAATAATCAACCGCACTTTTATTTTTTGTGAAAATTAGAATAGAAAGCTTCCCGTAAGGTATACTAAATGCAAAAAATCAGATTCAGAAATAATAAGGAAAACGATGAATCGAAATCAAATTTACCATGATCTTGGCTTTTCAATACGCAAAGTCAATAAGGACGAAATAGAAATCAAAAACTCAACTTTTGATGGCTATTTGAGAGGTTTTTTTAGAATGCTTATTATTGGTATCTTTGCAGTGATTGCATTTTTAGATTATCAACACAACGAATTCCCCTTATCTGGAATATATAGTGCTATAAAAAATGAACTAAGTTTTGGATTCTATTCTGATGAAGTAATTAAACCTATGCATGATAGACATATTATCACTAGGAAAGATAGCGAATTTATAAAGATGTTCCCCGATGAAAAGATTCTTTCTTATGAAGAGTATAAGTCAGAATATAGCACTGATATATTAAAATCTAAAATATGGTTTATTCTTCACTCTATTTTATTTCTCTTTATTTTCTTACTCTTTTTCTACCCACGCCACCGCTCCATTCGACTTAACCGTAAAGAGCGGGTCATTTATATGCAGGCATTTCATAAAATTTTTGTCATTCCTGTGCCGGATAAAGGTGACCCATTGATGGGCATGAAATATAACCGCTTTAGTTTTTATATGTTCGGTAGCCGTAAACACTTTTCGTTGTTGATGACGGGGCTTGTAGTGGAAGGGAAATACACTGAAGCTGAACTTTTAGGTTGTTATCCTCTACCGAATCCTCTTCATAACATGCACCTGATTAAAGCTATGCGGGCATTTTTTACTCAAGAAAACCCTGAGTTTTTAAAACATATTGGTAGATTTTATCGCACGCCATGGCTTCGTCCCGGTATTGCTTTTTGTAACAGCTTCAGTTTTATTCGTTTTCCTGTTTCCAGTCGGAAGAAAATCAATCAAGCCATCGCGGAACAAAAAGCTTTTTGGAATTCGCTTTCTTACAAACAACAAATGCAACGTTATGATAAAGCTGTCAAAGAACAACAAGAACTTAATGAACAACTGGCTTCAGAAGGTTTAATTAACGAAGTTAATGATGACTGGGAAGAAATCGAAAAATCGCCAGCTTTAAGTGATTAGCAAGGTTTTAGTTATAATATTAATAAAAGTGCGGTGGATAATTGAAATGTTTTTAAAACATGTAAACAATTAACCTTACTTTAAAGTAGAGTTTATTTAACCCCTTAAATATCATGGGATTTAAATACTCTAACCATTTAAAAAATTTACTTATTTCATCTAAAATTTAATGTTAAATCGTTTATAATTTGATATAGTTACACTTGTCTGTAAAGACAATAAATATATTCATCTTTAAAGTCATTAGGAGAATTTTATGCCTACACCAGCATTTATTTCCATTGAAGGTAGTAATCAAGGAAAAATTACAGCAGGTGCATTTACCGAAGATTCTGTCGGTAATGTTTATGTTGAAGGTCATGAAGATGAGATCATGGCACAAGCGATTAGCCATATCGTGACTGTTCCAACTGATCCACAATCAGGTCAACCATCTGGTCAACGCGTTCACAAAGCATTCAAATTTACTTGCTCTTTAAACAAAGCAGTACCTTTAATGTATAACGCATTAGCTTCTGGTGAAATGTTACCAAAAGTTCAAGTAACTTGGTTCCGTACCTCTATCGATGGTCGCCAAGAAGAGTTCTTCTCAACAGTATTAGAAGACGCAGTAATTGTTGATATGAACTTAGTGATGCCAAATGCTCAAGATCCAAGCAACGCACCATATACTCAATTATTAGAAGTAAGTATGAGTTACCGTAAAATTAACTGGGATCACACTATTGCTGGCACATCAGGTTCTGATGACTGGCGTAGACCACAAGTTTAATTTTATCTACTTGATGAAAAAGCTAAATAGAAATCTATTTAGCTTTTTTATTTTCTATAAAAAAAGGGAAATATTATATTTCCCTTTTACTTAAATTAATTATTTTCTGGAAACTTCACTTCTTCTTCATAAATTTCCATTGGTTCTAAAGAGCTTTTACCTTCTTTTTCCGTATCAAGTAATTTTGATGGCAATCTAAAGTTGCTTAATACGCCACCAAAGAACGGATTTGTGCCATTTTCTACCGTTAATCTATAATTGATCGCCCCACCATTTAATTTAAATGAGAGATCTACAGATTGTCCATTTACCTTCTTCGCCGCCTGATCTAGTACTCGGAATAATGACCATTCACCTGTTCGACGAAGAGTTGATGTGTCCCCAGTTGATGTTACGAGCGTTAAGCTTGTTTCTACATCTTGTCGTGTCGTATTTGGCCAAATTAAACGACTTGCAGATGGCACCTCATGGCTATACTTCAGCAACTGCCCATCAATATTAAATGTTGATGCCGTGAACTTACCAGAAAGCCCCAACGGTTTTAAGCTGAAAGAAATATTCACATTACCTGAAGCATCAAAATAATTTCGTTGAATATTTTGTAAATCCTGAAGTGCGGCTAAAAATGATGATGAAATCACGCTTTCACCGTTCACGACAGAAAGTTCCGCATTGTCTTCTAAGAAGAATTTTAAATAATCATTATAAAAACGCTGCACTCGTCCGTTTGGCCCAAAGAACTCACGGAAATCATCCAATGAGATATTTTCGCTTGCCTTACGATTTAATGGGTAGCGATTTGCGATTCTGCTCTTATAGAAACCATATACATTACGATTCCATAGTGCATTGATCTCACTTAATGCCGTTTTTAGTTCTAGTGTCCAAGCCTCATCCGCAACTTTATTTAATTGAGTTGAAAGAGGCTCTGCCATTTCATTCGCTAAACGTTTTAAATCAACAGTTGGATTTGTTCGTTCTAAATTAAGCTCTGCCATAATGGCTTTCAATGCAGTTTGAGATGGCTCCGGTGATTTCTGAATCGTCTGCATATAGAATTTTAACTCAGACAATTTTTTCATTACCGTATCCATATGCGGCTGTCCAGCATCTGATGCGGCTTTTACCTCATTAACCAAAGGAGCAAAATGTTGTGCAATTTGCAATGAGGCCATTTGATTTGCTGTAGCTACATTTGTATTTTCATTACGATTTTCAGCATTAATTCCCGATAGACTTGGATAAATATCACTGTTCTTATCAATTAAATTAATCATTTTTTGTAATGGTTTTTCATTACCAGTTAAAGCATCTAATACATCTACTGCATGACGCAAATCAACAAAATGAATAATCTCTAAATTATTTAGTGCATCTTGCCATGTCTGAATGTAGTCCGCGATGTAACGCTCTCGAATCTCTTCAGATAAATTGGCAAGCTCTTCTTTTGAATAATTCGTCGTTTGCTGTTTACCAAGCACCCAAGCATCTATTGCAGCAAGTTGCAGTAAATCCTGAGCCTTAGGATCATAAAAATCTTTATATGCCCAATCGGTAAATAGTGGACTAATTAATGTGCCATACCAACTAATATTTTTATCTCTAAAGAACGTTTTAGGATCTTCAGTTGTAAAATCAGTTTTAAATATAGTGGTAAAAGTTTGCCCAATTTCAGCTTTCAAATCAGTGGCTGGCTGCAGTTCTGTATTTGCCAGAATTTTAAAGTTTTGATAAACACGGTCCGCCAGTGGTAATTTGCTGTATTCCTGCTGTTTATCTGCAATTTTCTTATCAAACATGCTGAGATCGGGATCTACATGTTCCATTGCATAACTAAAATGAGCCATAAGCTGACGCTGAATATCTGGATTCTTAGGATAATTTTTTTGCAGATACTTCGTCATCCACTGCTCTGGAATTTTAACCTTTCTATTTGCCATATCGTCGATCATTCGATAAACACGCAATAGCTCAAGTCCTTCATTACTATCTTCAGGTAAAGCGTCCATTTGCTCAATCAATCCCATCGCAATTTCAGGCAAAAAACGCTCCCCAAGGAATTTTTTATAGGCTTCACTTACTTTTCCACCTACTTTTTTACCTTGATACAACCCAAAATCTTTAATTATAGGTAAGGCCTTTTCATAGTCTCCATAACCATATGTTGCCTGACGTAATATGTTCAATGGTTTTAATAAATTACGTCCGGTTGGATCCATGGATTGGCTAATATTCATCTGACGGAATTCTTCTGTCAATTTTAGAATTTTTACTGATGTTGTTTTATTTTGATAGAAGTAATTTTGCCATGTCGCTAAAACACAAATACCACACACAGCCATCGCAACAGCACCTAGAATAAACTTACGTTTACTGCGTCGAATTTCTTTTTCATTATCGCTAACAAGACCCGCTTCAGGATAAATAATATTTTGAAAGAAATTATACGTGAAATAGGTTCTTTGAGAGCGCTCTGGCAAATAGCTTGGCACAACATGAGGTAAATCAAACTGCTTAGAAATAGCTGCTTGATAAAAATCCATTGGAATGCCTTCTTGGAAGATAGAAGAAAAATACACACCACGAACATAAGGTGTAGTTGTGAAACGATCGCTCTCTAATACATCGCTAATAAATTGAAGCAGAATATTCTGCATACCACCTAATTGGCGAGCATACATGTAAAGTGACTCTCGTTCTTCTTGTGAAATTGTTCCTGCTAATTTATCAAAAACAATTTCCTCGATCTCTTTAACAAAAGCACTATAACTATCAGCCAACTCTTTTGTCCAATTATCGATTTGTTCATCTGTATTTAATGTGAAAGAAAAACCTAAATTTTTATGACGTTCAGCTTGTTTCAAATCATTATAGAATGTTTCAAAACCCTCAATAAGATCGGCCTTGTTTAAAACAACATAAACGGGTATACGCGCCCCAAACTGTTCAGTTACTTCACGGATTCGGTTGCGTAATATAACAGCTAATGCTTGTCTATCACTGTGATTTGATGCAATTAACTTTGGAAGATCAACAACTAAAATAATGCCATTAATTGGTCTTTGTGGACGAACATCATTAATCCAATCAAGTAAATGTAACCATAGTCCTTTTGCAATTTTGCCATCTGGATCACGTTCCGTACCTAACTGCTGAATCATTCCACCTTCAGGATCAAGCAAAATAGCATCATCACTTGCCCACCAGTCAATTTGATATAAAGAATTCTCGCGCATATAACGCTTAGAGGTTCGCTCTACTGCGGTAAGAGTAAATTTTTGGTTCGAGCGATTAATAAAGCTTGTTTTACCAGCTTCATCAGAACCGAGAACCATATACCATGGAAGCTGATAAATGTAATCTTTATTAGATAAATGATTTTTAAGTGCTTCAGACATCAGTTCAAGGCTGTCATCTTGATCCTTGATATAAGGGAGAATAATGTCTTTTTCCTCTTGCTCTTTCTCTAAATCATTTTTTTCTTTGTTTAAGCGAGCGTTCTTGAGTTGAAGTTTCAAAATAGCAATAATTGCTAAAGTAAGCAAAACAACAACGGTGGCAATAATTCTGCTGCCCATTCCAACTTGTTTCGCTAAGTCATAATCCCAACCTTTTTCATTTGAAAGGCCTGTGAAACTCCAAGATGTACCATAAGTCCAAATTCCGACAAAAATAAGAATTAGACCTAATGTAAGTAATACAGGAAGTGAATTTCTAAGATGTGAAAAAATAGGACGCGTAAACTGGCGAAAAATCCCTAATAATTGGTTCAAATAATTCATTCATTATCCTTTAATAATTTATCTTTTAATTGTTCTATTTGAGTAAAAAAAGTACTATCCCACTCTTCAACTGTGTATTTTTTACAGTGATTAATCAGTTCAGACAGCTCATTAAGCGCAATCGATAACATATCCTCTTTTAAGAAAAAACGTATTTTCTCAAATTGTAAATAATGCTTTGTTCTAACATCAATCACTGATTTTAACTGTTCATCAATTTTTTTCAGAACAGACACAAAACCTTCAGCCGAATAAAGTTCATCAAGATCACTCTCTAATGAGTTTTGTACTGAAGCTTGAGTGCTTACATTCACACTATTATTATCGGAAAGCCAATCCGAAACAATATCACTCAAAAAAGGCTCACCATTTTGGAATTTTGCTAAATGAAATGTAGGAAACTTATTAACAAATTGTTCAGTTACACTTCTAATCGTTTCTGCCGCCTCTTTAAATTTTAAAGCTTGGCAACATTTTGCAGACAAGTAGCTCCCTTCAATCCAATATGGGCTTGTTGTTAACGTTTTTTCAATACGATTTAATAACTCCACACTTGGTGATGAAACAACTAGATCCCGATAATCACTTACTTTATCAAGTGGAACGGATTGCATGGCTGTAATACCTTGGCTATTCATCTCTGGTAATTGGGTAATACTATGCCATAGTCCAAATCGACGGCTTACATAACCCAATATTGATGAAGGCTGTAATTCACAACTGGTATCCGCAACTTGAAAATAAAATTGTTTTAATTGACGGGCATTTGCCAGTTCAAACTTATTTACGTCAGGAATATTTAAAGGAACGTTCTCTGCAGAAACTTGGCTAGCAGTAATTGGTGCATCTGTAGCCGTTTGGTCTGGTACGACTTTATTCACTTCTTTTGTCTGAGAATTCTCAACAAAATCTGACCGCTCTTTTACGAAACGTCGTAATCGAGCTAAAGTAGACTCAACACCTGGAAGTTTTTCATTTAATTGAAGCGAAAGTACCTCTATAAGTTTGTCTATCTGCTCATTTTCTACTGCCGTAAATCTTACATCTGTATTATTTGATGCTGCGTTTTCAAGGCGTTCAAAGATCAGTGTAATGAACTTTCCTTTAAAACGATTAATTGTATTATCGGTTGAAGGCTTAGGATAAGCATTAAAAAGAAACTTCTTATTGAATTCAGAGAACAATGATAGAAAGTCAACAAGATTAGACTTAAATCCTTTATAAAGTAAGGCATAACCTAGATATTGTAAAACCTTATAATCTTTACAAGACTCAGATAAATACCGATGAGAATTTGAAATAATCCCTTCCCAATCAATCGTATCATGCTGCAACGAACCAAACTTCATGACTTGCTCATCAAGCGCAGAAAAAACGATACCCTCTTCATCAGGTGTACCGACGGGGAAATATTCTCCAGCAATATCATCTAAAATGCTCTGATACTTCATTTTACCAACCACATTCTTTTCTTATTGGCGCAACTTGAGATGCAAGTCCGTTATTTTTGAAAATAAACTGACGATCTTCTTGAGGAAGAGAAACTGAAAAAGTATCAATATATAAGATTGATTTTAATTGTTGTATTGCATAAAGCCCTCGTCCAGCATCTAGCAAATAACCTCGTTCGGCACTCTGCCAATCAATTTTAGATGCAGTATGATTTGTATCGTTATTGGCAATATGAACATTCAGTAAATTATGTTTAACGGGTTTATCTAATGCAATTTGGAATCTTGTGATATTGTCTTTGCAAGCAACATATATTGAGGCACTTCCGTCATTACTTAATAAAGCAAGTTCTAAATTATTTTCAGCCCAAGCATCTCGCCCATCAACTTTAGCTAATGTAAAAATATCACCAACTAATTTAGGAACAAGATTACTGACTACACGATCATCTATCATTTGCTCTCTAACCGGTGTGTTAAATACCTTATCAAAACATGCAAGACGATTAATATTTGACTTAATTGAAACACATTGCTCTGCTTTATCCATTTTTTCTTCAGATAAACTATTTGCAGAATATATTGATAAGAAAAAAGCAAACATCGCTTTATATACAAAAGAAAAACGCGGTGCCATAGCAAAATCCCTCATTACTACATATTATTAATAATGTCATTTACATTATTAATAATCTCAGTTGAATATGAATCCAAGAACATACTATATAAGAAATAAATTAACGCAAAAGCAAATAATGTTCCCCATGCAACACGGTTTAATGACAATGGTTTCTTTACCGTATAATCACTTTTGTAAAGATGCATTTGCTGATTTCTCTGATAATCATACCCACGTAATGGTCTCAGTGTTTTTTGTAATTTAATTAAAATATTTTGAATATTTTCTTGACCATGTGGACTAAGGGCATACTGTCCTTTAAATCCAAGAGCTAAACAAATGTACATAAATTCGAGCAATTCATGATATTTTTCAGGTTCAAGCATCGTTCTTGATAAGATCGAGTAAAACTTTTCTCCACCCCATGTTTCATTATGAAAATGAGCAAGTAAAGAACGCTGCCCCCAAACTGAAGAGCTTCCCCAAGGCGTTGCCATCACCATTTCATCAATAAATGTACACACACAATATCGGAATGAAAGCTGGAATGCACTGTCATAGTTCAATTCTTTTACTTTTTCACTCAATGCCATGATTTCATTTTGCATTCTAGTATATAAACTTCCGATATCCTCTACGGACGATAATTTTCTTAGTCTAAGAGCTGTCGCTAATAGTGGGTTTGCCAATTCAACTAAGGCATTGTAGGAGTGGGTTTGTAATTGAAAGTCATAGTCAATATCAAAATCAACATTTCCAACTTGCTCATAAAGAAGATCAGTTTTTTCATTAATTACTGGCACATTATTTGTAATGAAAACTCGATCTGAAGGCATATCAATTGATGAATTATATGTATTCAACAACTCTCTATTATTCATTATGCTAAATCTCCACGAATAGCCCAAAATTCAATCTCTAATCCTGGATAATTTCCTGTAATATGGAAACCAAATCCAGATGAAGTCAGCAAATTCTCCCAATATGGTGATGTTTTATCTAATTGGAAATACATAAAACCAGAATGGTAAGGTAAATATCGAGGAGCTACAGGTAGAGCACTCACAGGAACACCTGGCAATTGTAAATGAACAAGTTGATTGATTTGCTCGATACTTGATATCTTGGTTTGTTGAATAAACTGATTCTTTAATAATTCTGGTTGTAAATGAGCTTTTACAGCAATGATAAATTCAGCTGTAGAATAAAGTGATGCATCATTAACCTGAGCCGTATAAATTCCATATTGACGAGCAACAACTGGCAATGGTACAACTTTTGTATTTGTCACGATACTTAAATAGGACTTAATATCATTAAATAAGGGCTCTAAAGAAGTCGCTGGATTTTCATGAAGATAATCATAAAAAGTTTCTGAAAATCGTTCTTTCAAAACAAAAGTAGTCAGCTCGCTACGTAATGAAGCAAGTAATTCATAAACAGATAAAGGATGTACTTTACCTAATTTCACAATGCTTTTTATTAACGGTGAAACTCTATTAAGGCTTAAAAGCATAAGGAAATCATTAACATCAGCTACACCAGATTGTTCTGGACGCCCAATTCTGCTCACAATATTTTGTGCTCGTAATGAAACTAAATCAGATAACTCTGCTAATTTTTTCATGAAGACCGGCATTGCATTAATATGCAATGACATAGGATAAAATGCTTCATCTAATATAACTTGATGATCTAATGTAATATCCTTAATCTTTGCTATAGGTAAAGAAACATAATTACTTAAATCATCTAATGAAGATTTTAGAAAATATTGATTTTTCAACAACTCAAGCTGAGTATAGTTTCCACTTTCACTATGAGAGTCTTTCACTTCAGTAAAAACAATCTCACTTCGGAAGTCCATTGAATCTGAATTACTTGGTGAATATTTAATTTCACCTTCTCCATTTGTAACAATAGGCAAACAAAGATAAATCGTTTCACCGACAAGATTGCTAGTTACACCAATTGGAGAAGGTAAACTATCTGTTAAAGGTAAATCAAAAAGTGTTCCATCTGGCATCACACCTTTGCATTCGGTAATGCCAAACTTTCCAAAAGAAAGCTGCTGTTGATCAAAAGCAATTTTCTCAAAACCTAGATTATAAGCCGAGATATCAATAACTTGCTTCAGTTGTGATGTTAAAAAACGGCTTTCTTGCTGAAAATGTTGAGGCCTAATGAATAGGCCTTCTTTCCACAAAACACGATTTGATAAAGACATGGATTAATTATCCTTAAAAATTTCAACTTTAGAGTCTAACACACGAATTAACAGTGGATAACTTTCTCCACCTTTAGGTTTGACTTGTACAATACCTTTCCATTTGCGGTTTTCATAACCATTAAAAAGAGCTACAACTCCGATATAATGAGTTTTTTCATTCATTTCTTCTGAATCCACAAATCTGAACTGATTCGGTGCAATAATTAAATCAATATTTGAAACATATGTTTTGCCCAATGATTCAGTGAAATCATTACCACGAAAATCATCATATGTACTACTCAAAAATAGCGACTTATCCGTTAATTGGAAAACTTTTAACATGACAGGGGTTGCTCTAGCATCAGCCTTTCCATTTTCCTGCTCAATAATTTGCTTATCGGAATTGGTACTATTGGCCGTCGCATTTTTTTTGTATTCATGAGCTGTCATTGGACGTTTAGCTTGAGGTTTTAAAGCATCTAAATCTTCGAACTCTGCTGCAGCTTCATCACTTACTACAGCAATAGCATCATCTTTTGGAGAATAAACGTTAATATTTGCACGATCCGTTGCGTAAATAGAAAGTGAATAAGTCGATGGTTTTACTAAACGTGGATTAACACTCGGTCCATTATCTGAAGAGCATCCCGCCACAGTTAATGCAACAGTAGTAAACATAAATAAAGATTTTAATTTCATAAGATTTCCTTAGTTATTTAATAAAAAAGAGAGGATCTAAAATAGGCTCCACTTGTTTTGACTTTGCATCATCTTTATCTTTTAAAGTTGATACAGAATTCTGTATTTTTTCATATTCAATTGTAGATATCGACTTTACTAACTCATTTGGTGACTCATTAACATCCAACGGGGTATAGTATTCCAACACACTATGAATATGAGGGTTAAAAAATTTATATTCTGTAGACCCAAATTGATGAGGCATCGCATTCATTAACTCTGAAGAAGGCTCATCATCTACTTTTAATGCCAATAAAGGGTCTAAATTCGTATCATTTGCTTTTAATTCAAGTAAATCTTGATTAATGCTCTCTTTCTCAAAATCATAATGATATTGCTGAGAATGTCCTAAATTTAAGATTGTATTATCCGTTTGTTTATTTAATAAATAAGATAATTCATCTTGTAAAGTAACCATCTCTGCTTCATTAGTAAAAATCTTAGCTCTAATCTTATAATTGCACAGAGAAATGAGATCATTATCATTTAATTTGATAATTCCCCCCATGGGAAGAGCACTCGTTGTTCCATTAATAAAAAGCTTGTTACTATGAGCTATTAAACAGAAATCGGCATTATAATACTTTATTTCAAACTCAATATCAGAAATTTCATTCTTCCAATTATCTATTTTCCAATTTACATTTGGTGCAGATCCCACTAAACCACCAGCTAAATCAAAATAGCAATAAGGTAATGTTCCTCTTTCGAGCATAAACGCATCGGTTACCATCAATAAAAGTTTATGCACTTATACCGCTCCTTCAATGATCACCTGGTTTAAAGTATGAGCGCTTGTTGAATCTGCATTAATCAATGTCGTCCATCCTAGCCAACTTGAATTATCCTTTCCCAAAATAAAGGTTGATTGCGTATCCGGATGTAGACCTAATGAAATATCATAAGGCAGTGGATCTTTTAATAGAAAGCGAATCAATTCTTGAAGATGTTTATATTTTTCAGTATTTGGCAAAAATTGGTAAAACTCATTTAATTTCAGATTATCAATATTAACTCTAAACTTATTTGAAAATGATTCAATCTTGTCACCTGAAATAAAATTATTACCTAACATCATATTCTGCATACCAAGTTTATTTTTTTGCTCGCTTTCTATTTCAACAAGTTGTCTTACATGCTCTTCAATCGAAACATCATCCAAATCAAAATAGTACCGAATAATATCAGTTAGTATCTGCGGAGTTCTTATACCCGATTGTATAAGACCAATATAATAAAAAATTTTACTCCAATTTAGATGAGAGAATTCAATAAAATCCTTAGACAATCCCAAAATATTTAGAATATCCCGAGAATAGTCATCTGAATAATCAGATTTAAACCGTATATAATATTTATACTTTCTCCAAATTTGGTGAAATATTGTAAGCAAGTGATGATTAAAGAAATCTAAATATTTTGCTTGAATAGATTCATTCTCATACGATGCCTCTGCAATTTCATCCAAAACACTTCCAGGAAGTGGGCCTGATGCACCTTGTAATCCTAAAAAGTTAACAAAAATTTGAAATATTCTTTTCCCTTCTTCATCTTGAATAACGAGCTGCTCAATATCCCCAACAGGAAAGTTAATTTTAGGGTTACTAAAGAAACGGAATATTGATTCTTCAACTAGAGTATTTTCTAATTCATCTAGGCTCATTGACGATGCATCAGCTATTGTTTCTATAAGCTGATGGAAGCTAAATTGAATTAGATCACTCTTTGAAGAGAGGTTTTCTGTTCCCATTTAAATATCTCGTTATTATTTGTATTGATAACTTCTAAAAGATGAAATGAATTTATCGTGCCATATAATCTAAAGAACTCAGCAAGAATCGAACCAAATAAAAATAACTCCCCTTCACAGAGAAAATTATTACTATCTATTCTTAATACTGATTTTTGACCTCTATATACAATACCTTTTATAACCTTATCAATTGGACGAGTCGTAATAGACTCCATTCCTGACAAACGTTTTTCTGTTCGTCTCAATGCTTGCACATCATACATTGCAGAAAAATCATAAGTTAACAAAATTTCCTTTAAAACATCTAGTTTTGTTAAAGATAAATAGTTAAGCGAAAGATTAGAAACTAACTTCCAATGAATCGATTCATCTAGAACTGCTCTCACCGTTTTTATTGGCAATGTAATATTTTTAAAATCAATATAAGACGGTGTATTTTGTGATGGTACACAAATATCACCAATACCTAAAAACTCTGGTAAATTATGATTTGTACAATCTAAATCTATAGATATTGTCTCTCTGGAACTATCTAAAAGTTTATTCGAATCAGATATAAAAGAGATAAAATGATCATAACCTGTTTCTTCAATATTATCTTTAATAATTGATTTATAGTACCCACTTCTTCCAGAGGAAGAGCTGTGGACAAATGATTCAAATTTTGGGTAAATATAAATTTTATTGCCCGTATCTTTTAAAAACTTTGAACCTGAAACTCGCTTAATATCAAATATCTCAAAATGATCTCGATGAAAACCTGCTGGGATCACTGGATATAAATCTTTTTTCCCATCAAAATTCAATGGAATAGCATCATGTTCAAACAGATTAATTACTGGTACACAATACAAGGAAAAATCTGCTCGTGTTAATTTTAGATCTTTAGGAAAAGAACGATTAAACTCAAAAAATAACTTAAATTTTTTCTTACCTAATCGATTTAAATATAGATGTAAATTTCTTAACTTAAAGAAATAAAATTTTTTAGGAAAAAAGAAAAACTCTTGTAATAATCGATACCCATCAAATGCATTATCTGGATAAGGAATCAAAGATTCATCTTTATTAAAACCAACAGAAGAAATAACATCCAGTGGTAAATTAATTACACCATCTTCTGATTTAATATAAACTTTTGTTAAATAATTAAAAATCCATTGATAACAAGTTAAAGCGCTGTAATCGCTCCCTGATAAATAAAATGATAATTCATCACACTGTATAGAAGAAAAATCACTATCTGTGATATTCTCTAGCTCTAATTCAATGATTGTAGACTCACTACCCAATGCACTTTTTACATCATTTAAAACAAGCGGATAAACAGAGACATCCATTGTTGTCTGAAACTGGCAAGCTGTACCATCTACAGGTTTGGATGAAGCAAACGTTCCTTTAGGAACAACATGTTTTGTTGTAATGGCTCTTTCTTTAGGTTGAAATTTTAAAATTGCACAACTTGGTAAAGGGCGCAAATAATTTGGCCAAAGAAGTTGAATCATTGATTGAGTTATCTCAGGTAAATTATCTTGTACTTTTTCTTTCAAGCGAGCAGTTAAAAAAGCAAAAGATTCAATAATTCTCTCGGCTTCGGGATCAACTATCTCATCAGATAGAAATCTAGATAAGTGAGGATAAATCTTTGAAAAATGCTGCCCATCCCTTTTGAGAAAGTCTAACTCAGCTCTAAAAAACTCTTTCAAAGACATTTATACAACCCTAAACTTCTTGTTTGAACTATCTAAAATAATGTTTAATTCAGCTAACTCATTTTTTTGTTTTAATAATACAACACAGGTTATACGGAAGTTAAGCTGAAGAACATCATATACATCCTGAATATATTCTATTCTTGTAATACGAACTCTCGGCTCATAGCGCTCTAAACTAGACCGAATATTTGCAACAATTGTTTGACTTAAACTTTTTGTTGTTGCCGTTGCATCATTAAAGTCTTTTAAACCAAAATCGGGTGCACATAACGTGCACCCTTCTTTTGAATTAAGTATTAATTCTATGTTTCTTTTTATCGAACGAATTAAATCACTCACAATTTCTGCTTCAGTCTTCTTTTTAATGACATCCGTATTCTGTGGTGCAGTTTTAATCCTGTTCCAAAATCCCATAAAACAACTACTTATTTATTATCAATATCTAATCGACCTACAAGGGAAAGATCGAAACTTGCCCCCATATATTTAAAGTGCGGTCGAACTGATAAAGAAACTTTATACCAACCTGGTTCTCCCGCAACACTTGATACTTCAACTTTTGCAGAACGTAATGGACGACGGCTACGAACTTCTGCTGGCGGGTTCTCTTGATCTGAAACATACTGTTTCAACCAAACATTTAACTCACGTTCAAGATCTTGACGTTCTTTCCACGAGCCAATTTGTTCACGTTGTAATACTTTTAAGTAATGAGCTAAACGGTTCACAATGAACATATATGGTAATTGTGTACCTAATTTATAATTTGTTTCTGCTGCTTTTCCTTCTTCCGTATTTGGGAATTTTTTAGGTTTTTGGACAGAGTTCGCGGAGAAGAATGCTGCATTATCGCTTCCTTTACGCATAGTTAAAGGAATAAAACCTTCATCAGCTAATTCAAATTCTTTACGATCGGTAATTAATACTTCTGTTGGAATCTTCGCTTGTAACTGACCAAATGATTCAAACAAATGAACAGGTAAGTCTTCAACCGTTCCACCACTTTGTGGACCAATAATATTCGGACACCAACGATATTTAGCGAAACTATCCGTTACTTTAGATGCCATCAAAAATGCAACATTACTCCATAAGTAATTATTATGGTTGCCATCAATTCCTTCATTGTAATTGAAAGTTTTAACGGGATTTTCAATTGAATCGTAAGGCAAACGAGACAAGAAACGTGGCATTGTTAATGCTAAATATTTTGAATCTTCTGACTCTCTTAAAGCTCTCCATTTGGCATAGCGAGGTCCCTCAAAAATATCTTTTACTTCTTTAATTTCAGATAAAGACGCATAGCTATCTAGACCAAAGAACTCCGGGCCTGCAGCTGAAATAAATGGGGCATGGGACATCGCACCAACAGATGAAATATATTGTAATAATTTAATATCAGGTGCAGATGGCGTAAACGTATAGTTACCAACAATTGCGGCAACTGGCTCTCCACCAAATTGACCATAGTTTGCTGAATAAACATGTTTATATAAACCGCTCTGAGTGATATCAGTGGCATACTCAAAATCATCAAGCAATTCTTCTTTGCTTACATTTAATACTTCTATTTTAATGTTTTCACGGAAATCTGTGCGATCAATAAGCAGTTTTAAACCGCGCCAAGCAGACTCCATTTCTTGAAATTTATCATTATGTAAAATTTCATCTACTTGATGACTAATCTTTTCATCAAGACGAACAATCATTTCATCAATAAGTGTCTTATTTACAACTGCATCTGCACTATCAGACTTCAACATTTCAGAAATAAATTCTGCAATACCTCGTTGCGCAATACTGTAATCTTCATTTTCAGGCTTGAAACGTGTCTGTTCCATCACCTGATCAAGCAAGCTTGTTGTTTGCGAATTCTTTTCAGCTTTTGCCGTTTGATTCTTAGTAACCATACTCTACTACCCTTATTCTTTTTCTAAAATGATAGCCAATTCTTTTTCCAATGCTTCTCTTGCATTTGGATCCGCAATTAACTCTTGCAATTTATTTCTAAATGCAGGGATGTTCCCCATTGGCCCTTTTAATGCAAGAAGGGCTTCTCGCAACTCTAATAATTTGTTTAATTGTGGCACTTGCTTAGCAATATTATCAGGAGAAAAATCTGCCATACTCTCAATTTTTAGGCTAACGCCAAGATCTTGATTTTCAGCATTTTCTTCTAAGCGATTTGGTACCGCTACATCAATCGTCAAATTAGATTGTTTCATTACAGCATCAAAATTGTGCTTATCGATAGAAACCGTCTCTCTTTCTTCAAGGCTTAAGTCTTCTGCCGCACCTTTAAAATCACCAGTAACAAGAAGTTTTAACGGTAATTCAACTTCATCAGTTTGACCTTCTGTAGCCGGAGTGTATTTAATATTAATTCGCTCTTTTGGTGCGACTGAACCTGTTTTAGACATATAAAATCCTCTGTGAAATTTAAACCTATTTCTATTTTTAGATAATGAGCTAAAAAATAGCTAGATTATAAAAAATCACCATTACTAAATCAATGATAAAGTCAACGATATAGAATAATTTTTTTAAGATAATATTATTGTATGATAAATTTAAACAACACCTATACTACACTAGATTTAGAATATATGTATTTTCTTTAAAAAATACATACATAAACAATCAATTTTACAAGAAAATCCAATCATTTTAGTTTAGAATATCGAAATTAAACACTTCATAGATTAAGGAGATGTATGTCTGCTCGTAGCGTAATCGTTATTGGAGATAAAACTACCCATGGGGGTACCGTACTTCAAGGCTCACAAACCATGACTGCCGGAGGCAAAAATGTTGCCCGACAAGGTGATTTGGTCTCATGTCCAAAATGCAAAGGTAACTTCCCGATTATTGAAGGTTCATCTATCATGCAAGCTAATGGACGAGGTATTGCCCTTGAAGGAATGAAAACGGCCTGCGGTGCTGAATTAATTGCTTCACAGTCTATGATGAAAGCTAAAGCATAATTTATTTAGTATTTATATAACGCTATTATTACTGCCAATATATTTTATAGGAATCCCAAATGGCCGTTCAATCTGATTATCGTTACAGTCTTACCGTTAATGGCACAACTCAATTCGAAGTAGTACGTTTTGTTTTAAAAGAACACCTATCTGCATTATTTCGACTTGAACTCGATCTTGCAAGCTTTGGTTCAGAACCGAATTTTCATTCTCTAATAGATCACCCTGCTACGCTAACTTTTTGGCAAGGGAATGAGACAATACGTAGTGTCAACGGTATCATCACAGCCTTAAATCAGGGAGAAACTGGTTTTACTCGCACTCGTTATCATATGGTGATTGAACCCTCTTTATGTCGTGCTGGGTTACAAACTGATTTACGAATATTCCAACAACAAGACTCTCAAAAAATTATCGAAACACTACTAAGTAAAAATCAAGTATCTCAGAGCCAATTCCATTTACAAACGCCATATTGGACTCGAGAATACTGCGTGCAATATCGCGAGACTGATTTAAATTTCATTCAACGTTTAGCTGCCGAAGAAGGTTCTTACTATTATTTTGAACATACCAATGATAGCCACATCCTCCATTTCTCTAATTCGACAACACTTTCAGAGAAAAAAGGAAATTTAGTTTATAACGCAATGCCGGCGGGACAACGTCCAGAGGCAGCGGTGTGGCATTGGTCCTACGAAGAAAAACTGGGGACTACCCTTCAAACTTTGCGTGATTATACTTTTACAAATCCTCGTTATAATCAAGAACACCAATATTCAGGTCAAGGTAATAACGAAGGCCATGGCAGCATTTATGAGCGGTATGACTATCCAGGCCGCTATAAACGTGATGCTCAAGGCGAGCCTTTTACTCAATATCGTTTAGAATACGAACGCAGAGAAGCTGAATTAGCTCTTGCGCAAAGTGATGATTTACGCGTACAACCAGGCTATGTATTTGGCTTAGAAGGACATCAACGAGAAGCTTTTAATCGTGATTGGTTAATTGTAGGTGTTGAACATTATGGTTGGCAACCTGGTGTATTGGAAGAAGAAGCGGGTGAAGAGGGCAACCGCTATGAGAACCGTATTAAACTCATTCCAAATACTACACAATGGAGACCAGAGCCGCAACCAAGACCAGTTGTTGATGGGTCTCAAATGGCCCATGTAGTTGGCCCTGCTGATGAAGAGATTTACTGTGATGAATGGGGACGTGTAAAAGTCCAATTCCCTTGGGATCGTGAAGGGCAAAATAACGAGCACAGCTCTTGCTGGATTCGAGTCAGCCAAGGTTGGGCAGGGGCTCAATTCGGACATATTGCTATCCCTCGTATTGGCCATGAAGTAATGGTTGATTTCTTAGAGGGAGATCCTGACCAACCAATCATCATGGGACGTACTTATCACAGCACAACGGAACCACCTTATACTCTGCCTGAACATAAAACGCGTATGACCATAAAAAGTAAAACCCATAAAGGTAACGGCTTTAATGAATTACGCTTTGAAGACGAAAAAGACCGAGAAGAAATCTTTATTCATGCAGAAAAAGATCAAAATAATGTTGTAAATAATGATGAAACAACACAAATTGGACATGATCGAACCGAACAAGTAGGACATGATGAAACAATTAACATCGGCAACAACCGTACTGAAACGATTGGACAAGATGAGTCCTTAACGGTGGGGCGCGATCAATCTAATAAGATCAATCGCAATCGTATGACCAAAATTGAAAAGGATGAAGTGTTGAACATTGGGAATCATCTATCGATGGATGTGTACGCCAATCAAGAAGTTAAAATTGGCCGAGATTATTCTCATCAAACAAGTCGAAATGCGGTTTTCAAAGCTGGGAAAGAATTAAAACAACATAGTAAAAACATTAAATTAACTGGTACTACACAAGTAAATATTCGTGGAAAAGCAGGTACGATTATTATTGATGGCTCTGGCATCACGTTAAAAGGTAAGGTGACTGTAAAAGGTAATTTAATACAATCTAGCGGAACACCAGAATCGCCAGCTGTATTGTCTCTTGCTGCTAATGACGCAAAACCGATTTGCGAAGTTTGTGAAGCCATGAAAAATCAAAAACAGAGTTAAAATTAACCGCACTTTGCGACAAAAGGGCAGCTAAGCCGTTAAACTTTGCTGTCCTATGTAACCTTTATGATTACACTTTTGTCTAACAATAATCATTCGTTATTTACTTTTATTTTGAATTATCTCGGCAGTGAAAATCCCGATGAATAAATACGGTAAGTTCTTTAAAAAAGAAAAACGAATCACGAGTGACTACTTCAACAGGTTCTATCAATTTAGCTTCTTCCTACACAAATCAGCTACAACGAAAAGAAAGTTGAAGCAAGAACTCAGGCATGGCTTGTAAAGAATAGTGTGCAATAATATTAACTCACAAAAAAACGACCGCACTTGCGGTCGTTTCTATTTACAGCTTCAAGGATTATTTTAATTTTTCACCTTTAAATTCACCTGTTAAACTTTCTAAGAAAGAGGTTATGTCCTCCACATCTTTTTGAGCAGGCTGTTTCACGTTACTTTGGTATTTCAACATTGCACTCACAGCATCTTTTAGCTCTTTTGCTGACGCATCATGGAAATAGGGTGCAGTAAGCGCGACATTGCGCAAGGTTGGCACTTTGAAGCGATGCATATCGAAAGGATCTTTAGTTTGTGCAAAGCGACCTTCATCCGCATCAGTTAATGGCGTACCACGATCTTTAAAGTAATCGCCGTAGAGTCCCATGTATTCATAAGATTGTCCACCCATTGCTACACCAGTATGACAAGTATCACATTTATGTTGTTTGAATAACTCATAACCGCGAACTTGTTGCTCGGTTAACGCTGTTTTATCCCCTTTCAAATAACGGTCGAAATCACTATTTGGTGTAATTAATGTTTTTTCATATTCACCAATTGCGTGAGTTAAAGTTTCTTTCGTCACTTGTGGATATTCTTTTAAGAATTCTTTTTTAAATTCTTCATCCATTTCAAAACGAGCCACGATGTCATCCCACGAGTGCGAGCCCATTTCTACTGGATTTGTTGGAGGACCTTTCGCTTGATCTGCTAAATCTGCAGCTCGTCCATCCCAGAATTGCACAAAGTTAAATGCGGCATTGAACACGGTTGGCGCGTTAATTGGGCCTTTTTTACCATCAATACCTGTTGAAGTATCAAGTCTATCCACACCGCCTTTGTCTAATTGGTGACAAGTATGACATTGAATAGAACCATCGCCTGATAAACGTCCATCAAAGTAAAGATCATG